>CAYSHS010000176.1:0-7077 GCA_964430845.1 uncultured Pirellulales bacterium
ATGTGTGATTGTTGTGCCGAAAAAAAAGATATTTACCTGCCTCTGCCTGCTACAGTTCAGGAATTGAAAATGCTCAATCAAACTGAGTTGTATCTCAGGATTTCGATGGATGATGGCTTACTGGACTACGTCCCGGGTCAGTTCGTTGAAGTTTCAATTGCAGGAATTGGTGAGGCGCCGATTTCCATCAGTTCGACTCCGACTTTGGGAGACAGTTTCGAGCTTGTTGTACGAAAAATCGGAAACGTAACCAATGCCATACATAATCTCAAGAAGGGCGATAAAGTCGGAATCAGAGGCCCGATGGGCGGCGGCGTTTACCCCATAGAGCAGACAAAAGGCAAAAATCTTGTTTTTATATGCGGCGGAATCGGACTTGTTCCTCAGCGTTCCTTCATCAATTACGTTCTCGATAACCGTAGCGACTATGGAGATGTAACAATATTGCTCGGAACGAAAAATCCTTCGGAGAGAATATTCCATTCGGAGCTTGAAAGCTGGAGCAAAAGGGACGATGTCAAATTCCTGGAAACTGTAGATAAAAGCGATGCCTCCTGGAAGGGCAACGTAGGTGTCGTAACGACTCTCATATCGAAAATAGAAAACGAATTACAAGATGCGGTTGTGCTTATTTGCGGGCCGCCCATTATGTATAAGTTCGTGCTCATGTCGCTGAAAGAATATGAAGTGCCGAACGACAGGATTTATCTGAATCTTGAAAGAAAAATGAAATGCGGCGTTGGTAAATGCGGGCATTGCCAGATAAATAAATATTACGTCTGTATCGATGGTCCCGTATTTTGTCAATCCGATTTAATTGATGTGCCGGAGGCTATTTAAATGAATAAACCGAAGATAGCAATTTTTGATTTTGCCTGCTGCGAGGGATGTCAGCTTCAGATAGTAAATCTTGAAGAGGGAATTCTGGATTTGCTTGGCGTAGCTGACATTGTCGAATGGCGGGAAGCAATGAGTGAAAAAAGCGATGAATTTGATATCGCTATCGTAGAAGGCTCAATTACCCGGGTTGAAGACGAAGAAAGAGTCAGGAAAATCAGGGAAAAAGCAAAAATTCTGATTGCCATTGGAGCTTGTGCAACGACAGGCGGCGTAAATAAGCTTAAAAATAATTTTGAGCTTGATGAATTAAAAGAATGTGTTTATGGCAAAGACGCAGGTAAGCCGCATCTCGATACTGCTCTTACAAAAGCAGTCGATGAAGTCGTAAAAGTCGATTTCAAAGTACATGGCTGTCCTATCCACAGACCTGAATTTATTTATGTAGTAAAGTCATTGCTTTTGGGCAAGAATCCCGAAATACCCGAATATCCCGTTTGCGTGGAATGCAAGGCAAATGGTAACCCGTGTCTGTGGGATTACGGCCAGATCTGCCTGGGACCAGTAACCAGGGCAGGCTGCGAAGCAAGATGCCCGACGAATGGTTTCCGCTGTTTCGGCTGCCGAGGTTATATCGACAATCCAAATATCGAAGCTGCAAAAGATGTAATACAGAAACATAACTTGAACGTCGAAGACCTGAAAAGCAAAATGGTTCTCTTCGGAAGTACGCAGGAGCCTACATTATGAGTAAAGCCGTAAATATAAATGTTCACCATGTAACCCGCGTAGAAGGGCATGGTAATATAGTTGTAAATGCCGCTGACGGAAAAATCGAAAAAGTGCAGTGGCAGGTGCCTGAAGCGCCGCGTTTTTTCGAGGCGATGGTTCGCGGCAGGCATTTTGACGATATTCAGATTATCGTCAGCCGCATCTGCGGCATATGCTCGATAACACATTCTCTTGCCGCTACAAAGGCAGTGGAAAAAGCGCTGGGAATCGAAGTTACCGAGCAGGCAGACATGCTTCGTCAGCTTATGCACTATTCCGAGCAATTGCAAAGTCACATTCTTCATGCAGGTTACCTGGCAGCTCCTGACTTTTTTGGCGCACCGTCGGTTGTGCCGTTAGTTTCGGCTGCGCCGGATGTAGTCAAAACTATCATCTGTGCACATAGAACAGCCAATAGCTGGTCGGAGCTTACGGCAGGGCGTCCGACTCATCCAAATACAATTAAACCTGGCGGCTGGACAAAAATTCCAACCGAAAAGCAGCTTGAAGAATTAAAAACTATTCTCGAAGGAACACTGAAAGACCTTGGTGTTATCGCCGATGCTGTGCTTAGTGTAGCTGGAAATATTCCTGGTTTTACTCGCGATACTGAATATGTCTCACTGACACATCCAGACCATTATACATTCTATCATGGTGATATTGCCAGTACAGATGTCGATGGCAAAACCGTCTCGGTTCAGGATTGGCAAAGTGTTGCAAACGAATATGTAGTTGACCAGTCAACCGCAAAATGGGCAAAATGGCACCGTGATTCTTATGCGGTAGGTGCTTTAGCACGCTTTAACAATAATTACGAGCAGCTTTGCGGGTCGGCAAAAGACCTTGCAAGAACATTCGGACTTGAAAAAGGAAACTGTAACCCATTTATGAATACAGTCGCCCAGATAGTCGAGTGCGTTCAGGTAGTTGTTGCCGGTATGGAGATAATTGACAGCCTGCTCACAAAAGGCATTCTTCCTCTCGATAAAATCAACGTTCCGGCTGTTGCCAAAGCAGGCAAAGGCTCAGGCTGTGTAGAAGCACCTCGCGGAATACTTTTCCACCAGTACGAATTTGATAAAAATGGGAATTGCGATGCGGCGGATATTTGTATCCCGACGAACCAGAATCACGCGAATATCCAGAAAGACTTCGAGAAATTTGTTCCGGAAATAATTGACGAAGGACAAGATGCAGTTCGCCTGAAGCTTGAAATGCTTGTTCGTTCGTATGACCCGTGCATCTCCTGCTCGACGCATATGCTTGATGTTAAGTTTGTATGAAAAAACCTACCATAGTTCTTGGCCTGGGTAATCCTTTAATGTCGGATGAAGGTATCGGAGTGTACTTGGTGAACAGGCTTTCCGAGCTTTCGGAAAAATACCCTGAAGCTGATTTTATCGATGCAGGAACAGGGGGATTGAATATGCTGCATCTTTTCAAAGACAGGGAAAAAGTAGTTTTCATTGACTGTGCGAATATGGAAGATGAGCCTGGGAAGATAAGAAAATTTACCCCGGAACAGGTTAAAAGTGTAAAGCAGCTTGCACACCGGTCTTTGCATGAGCAGGATTTGTTAAAAATTATTGATATGGCAAGGAAGCTGGACCGGTGTCCGAGTGAAATTGTAATTTTCGGTATTCAGCCTAAAAATGTTTCATTAGGTCAGACTCTCAGCAACGAGCTTGAGCGGAAAATGGATGATTATGTGAACATGATTTGTAAGGAGCTTTAGTAGCATGGGCAGGATGCCCATGTTACGACGCCGAATGAATAAGTTGTTGACTCACAAGTCAATTTAAGTTAAAAATATAATTTATGAAGAAGATTTTTTATATTGAAGGAAAGATATAATGGAAAAAGCAAAAATTCTTATTATAGATGATGATCCGGATATTACAGAAGCAATGAAAGTGGTACTTGAGCATAAAAACTACGCCGTAGATAGTGCAGACGGCATCGAGCAGGCAATGGAAAGCCTCAAAGAAAATCGTCCTGACTTAATAATTCTTGATGTAATGATGGAAACTCCGCATGACGGCTTCACTTTATCCAGACAATTGAAGGAAGATGAGAATTACAGGGATATTCCTATTCTTATGCTGACTTCTGTTAAAGACAAAATGGGAATAGACTTCGAGTCTGCGGCCGGTGACGAATCCTGGCTGCCTGTTGACGAATACCTGGCCAAGCCGGTCAAACCGGATGTGCTTTTAAAGAAGGTCGAGGGCCTTCTGAAAGAGCCGTAACAGCTTATGGAAAGTCTGCTTAAAAGCACGAGACGCATTCAAAGTGCCTGCTGGCTTGTTAAGCTCAGGTGGGCCGCTATTTTTGTTCTTGGTGTAGGGACTTTTTTCGCAGGCAGGGTGATGGGCGTGACATTACCCGAAAAAAAGCTTTACTTCATCACCGGGATATTGTTTTTTTATAACTTTATACTATTCGATTATATAAAACAGCTTACATGGGAAGGCAAAGAGCCTTCCACGCGAACGATCAGCAGGATGATTATTTTCCAGATTTCCGCTGACCTTTTTATTTTAACAATAATATTACATTTCTCAGGAGGCATCGAAAATCCGTTCTGTTTCTTTTTTGTCTTTCATATGATAATTGCGAGCATTCTCTGCTTGAAGCGGCACAGCTATATCCAGGCCGCGCTTGCGATTTTCCTTTTCAGTCTTATTGTCATGCTCGAGTATTTCGGGAAACTTCATCATTACGAGTTGACAGGCTTTGCCGCTCACCGATTATATCAAGATTTTACATTTGTCAGCGGGACGCTTTTCGTTTTTTCATGCACGCTCATTCTCGTTGTTTACATGACGACCTCTATTGTCGGGCAATTACGAGAGCAGGAAGAGGGCGTCGAGCAGGCAAATAAGATGCTCAATGAAAAAGACAAAATTAAAAACGAGTACGTTCTGCGTCTTACACACGATATAAAAGGTCACTTAGCCGCGATTGAAAGCTGTATAAATCTTGTTTACAGCGAGATGGTCGGACCGCTCAACGAAAAGCAGAAGGATTTGGTCGGAAGAGCATATCGAAGAACGCTCAAATGTATGAGCTTCATTACTGCTCTTTTGAAAATAACCAGGTTAAACCTCGTCGGAAAACTGGATAAAGAGATTTTTCATCTAAATAGAGTTATCTCAAGTGCGATTACAATAGTTCAAAATCGTGCAAACCAAAAGAATATAAATTTAAGTTACGAAGGCACGGAAGCTGTTTATGACATTTTGGGTGAGCAGGTTCTCATCGAGGAAACACTCACGAATATGCTTTTTAACTCGATAAGATATACACCTTCAGGAGGGCGCATCGTTTTAACTGTAAAAGACAAACCCTCAGAATATCTTATTCAAATCAGGGATACCGGCATAGGCATTCCGAAGGGGGACGAGGAACAAATATTCGAGGAATTCTACAGGTCACCCAACGCAAGAAAAATCGAAAGAGACGGAACAGGCCTTGGTTTATCTTTTGCAAAACAGGCCATCGAAAAGCACGGCGGTAAAATATGGGCCGAAAACAACCCGGACGGAGGCTCAACATTCAGCTTCACGCTCCCAAAAACAAAAGTATTGTAATGCCAAAACATAAAAAACAAACACTCAATGTCGAATTAAAATCGACACCGGTCTCTAAGCTTCAATTTACCGGGAGCTGCCGGGTTTTGTTGATTTTTATTCTTCTTTTTTCCGGGTTTCTCCGATACCGGCTCCTTGACGTTCCCCTGGAGCGGGACGAAGGGGAGTACGCTTATGCCGGGCAGTTAATTTTGCAGGGTGTGCCGCCATATAGTGAAGTTTATAATATGAAGCTGCCGGGCATTTATGGTATTTACGCATTGCTGCTGACGTTCTTCGGACAAACACATCAGGGTATCCACACGGGATTACTTGTTATTAACAGTGTTACCATCATACTTGTTTATTTATTAGGCAGGCACCTTCTGAACCCGTTGGCAGCGGCTGCATCCGCAGGGACCTTCGCAATTATGTCACTCAGTCAATCGGTTCAGGGAGTCTTTGCCAATGCCGAACATTTCGTAATTATTTTTTCTCTCGCCGGCTTGCTGATTTTGCTGAAGGCGTTAGCACAAAAAAGTCATCTTAAACTTTTTGTGGCCGGTGTTCTTCTGGGTATCGGGCTTATTATGAAACAGCATGGAATAATGTTTTGTTTCCTGGCTGTATTTTACATAATTCTTGACGAGCTTATGAAAAAGCCTGTTTTATGGAAGTCGCTCACTGGTAAACTGCTGACCCTGATAGCAGGGTTGATTGCGGTTGTTGCGAGTCTTTTATTTGTCATGCTATGCTGCGGCGTTTTCAAACAATTCCTGTTCTGGACGGTTGAATATGCCCGGGCCTATGTGTCCCAGGTTCCAATCGCTTATGCAGGAAAATATTTTATATCTAATTTTTCAAACGTTTTTTCCTCAGCTCCCCTGCTTTGGATACTTGCGGGCCTTGGAATTTTTGTCATCCCGGTAACAAAACAGATCACCCGGTCGCATAAGATTTTTCTGCTGTTATTTTCCCTGTTTTCGTTTCTGTCGATTTGTCCGGGTTTTTTCTTTCGGCCGCATTATTTTGTCCTGCTGCTTCCCTGTGCCGCTTTACTGTGCGGCGCAGCGGTTTATGTTTTCGCGCATTTGCTTTCATATCTTCTTCCAGCGGTGTTTTGTTACGGCATTCCGGTCTTCATGGTTGTGGCCGGTATTGGACAGTCTGTTTATAGGCAAGCTGACTATTTATTTCACATGAGCTCTTTTGAAGTGTGCCGTTCGACGTATTGGTTAAATCCCTTTTCAGAATCCCTGCCGATTGCCGATTTTATCCGGAGCCATACAACACCACAGGATACCATAGCGATTTTCGGTTCGGAACCGCAAATTTGTTTTTATGCTCATCGTCGCTCCGCCAGCGGCTATATCTATATGTATCCCCTGATGGAACAGCACCAGTTTGCTCTCAAAATGCAAAAAGAATTTATCGCTGAAACTGAAGCTAAAAAGCCTGAATATATCATTTATATCGACCTTCCAACTTCATGGCTTATGAATAGTAACTCGAACAAACATATTTTTGAGTGGATGGATTCATATCTCAAAACAAATTATACACTAATCGGGACAATCGAATTATTTGATGACCGGACTATTTACAATTGGTTGCCAAATGTAAAATGGCCGATTTCATCGCAATATTCAGTTTTAGTCTTTGAGCGGGGACATAACGAGGGGCCTGCACTATTTTAGTCTTGATAGAGCTTAATGGATTTTTGCTGTATATTTCAATAATACAATAAGCAAATAAAAACGCGGAAATTTTTCTGCCTTTTTTATTCTGCTTAACATAATAACCAATGCATTTATTAATGCGTTGGAGTATATCCTAATTTTCCCCAACAGGCTTTCTGTACGACTCGCATGTCTTCGTATCCATCCGCTGTTGT
>CAYSHS010000177.1:0-7072 GCA_964430845.1 uncultured Pirellulales bacterium
ACGCATGGAAAGACCCAAAAACAGAAGTGAGCCTTTTCACCGCCGAAGTCTTCGGAGCAGATTTCACAAAGATATGAAAAATGGAAAATGATATTGAAAATTTTAATGGCTCTTTGAATTCGAATACCCACCTGGCAAGAATGGTTCTCACGGCTTTTCTGCTTACTTTTATGACTGCCAGAATAGTGGTTTTCCTTATTATGTCTCATTCCATACCTGACCTATATTTGCATGTAAAGGGAACGCATGTTCACCATCTTAATTACGGTATTTTTCTTCTTTCTGCAGTAGGAGCATATTTATTATTCAAACGTCCCGAGGACAAATCTCTAAAAATCACAGCCTGCATTTACGGTATAGGCATGGCGCTGACCTTCGATGAGTTCGGGATGTGGATACACCTTGGCGGCAGCTACTGGCAAAGAGCAAGCTGGGACGCAATAGTAGTTGTATCAAGTGCTTTTGCACTGGTCGCTTTTGCTCCGTCATTGAAGAAATTCAGGCCGCATCACTGGATAACAACTGTTTTCTTAATCTTCCTTTTGATTATCTTCCTGTTGTTATTTATAAAATCATTCAAATACGCCGGCGATAAGCTCGGACCAAAATTACAGCAGATAGAATCAACCGCACCGAAATAAGCATACGCATTAATAAAGAACTTTCTGAAATCGTCTTTGCGCAGTTAGTTTTATTGTCGAGCATAAAAACCATTGAAAATTTATGTAATATAGATACACTGTCCGATTGTAATATAGGTAAAGTTGAAAAATCGAATAGATTTGATATTTTGGGAAAAATATGACAGAATTAAATAAAAATAACCGGGAAAACAGAATCATAATCGAACCGGCACAGCGCATAACCCGGCTTCCTCCTTACCTATTCGGGCGATTGAACGCAATTAAGCTCGCCAAACGTCAGGAAGGAGCTGATATTATTGACTTAGGCATGGGCAATCCCTCGGATGGAGCACCACAGGTAGTTATAGACAAATTATGCGAAGCAGTAAAGGACAAACGCAATCACAGGTATAGTGCATCGCGGGGCATTAAAGGTCTGCTCATTGAAATAGCAAAAAAATACGAGAGGAAATGGAACGTAACGCTCGATCCTGAAAAAGAGGTTCTTGCCTGCATAGGTTCCAAGGAAGGATTCAGCCATTTATGCCTGGCAATGATGGGTCCAGGAGATACTGCAATAGTACCTGATCCGGCGTTTCCGATACATAACTACGCCGTAGCTCTTGCTGGAGGTAATGTTGTATCAGTTGCACTTGGTAACGATGAGGATTTTATAAAAAGAATTGCTTTAGTAATCGAACATTTGTATCCAAAACCAAAGCTGCTGATTCTCAATTATCCTCATAATCCGACGGCGATGACCGTAGATGAAGGATTTTTCGAGCCGGTAGTCGAATTGGCAAAACGATTTGGAGTAGCGTTAGTTCACGATTTTGCTTATGGTGAAACATGTTTTAACGGCTATAAAGCGCCAAGTTTCCTCTCAGTTAAAGGAGCCAAGGATATAGGTGTAGAATTTACGACCTTGAGCAAACCTTACAATATGGCAGGTTTCCGAATCGGTTTCGTTGCGGGTAATAAGGATATGATAAATTATCTTGCTACCATCAAAGGTTATTACGATTACGGCATCTTCCAGCCGCTCCAAATAGCCGGAATTATTGCTATGAGAGAGTGTGAAGAAGACATAGCTATACAGAATCAGAGATACCAGTCCCGGCGTGATGTAGTCTGTGAAGGTTTGCAAAGAATCGGCTGGGAAGTGGAAAAGCCGCGTGCGTCTATGTTCGTTTGGGCAAAAGTGCCTCAGGAACATTCCAAAGGCAAAGGAAGCATAGAACTTGCCAATGATTTGGTGGAATACGCCGATGTTGCTATTTCTCCCGGTCGTGCTTTCGGCGAAAACGGCGAAAACTATATGCGAATCGCGCTTGTCGAAAATGAGCAGCGATTGAGACAGGCGGTACGCAATATCAGCCGGTACGTCAGAAAAACTACATAAAAGATATTTCGCATCAGCAGGGATTCTTTAAGCTTATAGTTAATATTAAGCCGCATATGCATGCGCTGAAATATTAGGGATAAAATCAAGCCGCAATAGAATAGCACTTTTCACAATTTTTCCCCCTTTTTGAATCTAAAACGCCGCTTTTGAAAAAATATTAAAAAATTTAAAAAATTTTCCATTTTTAAAATCAATAAAAACAGGGTGACACGTTTTTTTATATATATGAGGCATAGTTTGCCCCCTCAAGGCCGGGGATGTTGGGTAGAAACTCGCGTTCCCGACCAATTTTTGGTTATGGATTGACAACAAAATTATTGGGCTAAAGAATAGGAAAAACTTGAGTAAAAATATGATTGACTGTTCCTGGCTTTATTGATATTTTTATTCTCAGTGAGTCAGGGTGCGTAAATATAGTCACGCTTAGGAGATTCGTATGAAAAAAATGGAAAAAAATGAATTAATAAAAACTTTTAAAAAATATGTGCCTCTCTCAGTGTGCCGAGAGTGTATATTAAATAGGGTGCGTCCCTGGTTTTTGGTTTTGGTTTTTGGTCCCTGGTTTTTAGTTTTTTCCGAAAATACGGCTTCTGGTGCTAATGGACAGGACTGCTATTCAGGCTTGCTAAAATGAATATGATCCGGTCCAAATTATTTCCGCGAACTTCCGCTTTTTAAAACAGTATTTTCTATAGATAAAATGGAAACAAAGTTTGAAAAACATCAAAGACTTTACATTAGTCTGCTCCTAGCGGTCGTTGTGCTTGCTGTATATCTGCCTGTTCGCAAGCATGATTTTATCAGGTACGATGATGATAAATATGTCACCAGCAATCGCAATATTCAGTCGGGGATAAACGAACAGAGCTTACGATGGGCTTTTACTAAAAGTCATGAGAGCAACTGGCACCCTTTGACATGGATTTCGCATATGCTGGATTATCAGCTCTTCGGACTTAACGCCGGAGCGCATCACCTTGAAAACGTTTTTTTTCATATCATCAACACATTACTGTTATTCTTCGTTTTAGATCGCATGACAAAAGCAATTTGGCCGAGCTTTTTTATCGCCGCTGTTTTCGGTCTGCATCCTCTGCATGTCGAATCTGTTGCCTGGGTCGCGGAGCGCAAGGACGTGCTTAGCACGTTTTTCTGGCTGCTTACAATGCTTGCATATATCAGCTATATCAAAAAATCAGATACAAAACGGCTTATGCTGACCCTTTTATTATTTGCAACGGGACTTCTGGCAAAACCCATGCTTGTTACATTGCCTTTTGTACTTTTACTTCTCGATTACTGGCCGCTGGAACGAATGCAGATCGGCGCGGCAAATAAAAGCAAAAATACAGGAAATGATGATAACATTAATTCGGCCGGGGGAAAAAATGTTTTAGCTCTTGTACGGGAAAAAGTTCCTTTCTTTATCCTCGCAATTATATCGAGCATTGTGACATTAATCATTCAGAATCGCGGCGGCGCCGTTCAGACTGTAGATGAATTAAATTTAAAAATGCGAGTTGGTAATGCTATTGTTGCATACACCAGCTATATTACCAAGATGCTCTGGCCGAGCAAGCTGGGTGTGCTGTATCCTCTCGATGTAAACAAACTTACTATAGCCAAAATATTAATTTGTCTGTTTCTGCTCGTTTCTATTACGATTGCCGTGATTTTTCTTTCACGCCGTAGAAAATACCTTGTGAGTGGCTGGTTCTGGTATGTTGGTACTCTTATACCTGTAATCGGACTGGTGCAGGTCGGCGACCAGTCAATGGCCGACAGATATACATATATTCCAATGACAGGATTATTAATCATAATTGCCTGGGGGATGAACGATTTACTTTGGAAATGGAAATATCGGAAAAAAGCTCTATTGGCACTTTCTCTCTGTGTCCTTGCGGCTATGTCTGTAAAAACTTCACTTCAATTGAAATACTGGCAAAACAGCGAGACATTATTTAAGCATACTCTCGATGTCACCGGCAGTAATTATGTCATGGAAAATAACTACGGGAATTATCTCAACGAAGCCGGTCAACAACCTGAAAAGGCGATTGAACACTTAAAAAAATCAATTGCAATTAATCCTGAGTCAGCAGAAGTTCACAATAACCTTGCGAACATTTTAATTAAACTCAACAAAATTGACGAAGCAATCGCTGAATACAAGCTCGCGATAAAATGTAAAACGGATTTTCCAGAGCCGCACCATAAGCTGGCGATAGCATTAGTGAAACAAAATAAAATTGACGAAGCAATCAAAGAATATTACGAAGCTCTGCGGTTGGACCCGGACAACGTGGATACGCTGAGCAATCTTGCTTTCGAGCTTGCGCAAAAAGGAAATTACAGCCAGGCAGTCGAGTTTTACAATAAAGCACTATCAATCGACCCGGGAAACATTCTTACTCACGGAAGACTCGGGCTTGCTCTGTCTGCACAGGGCAAAAACGAGCAGGCACTGAAAGAATTTCAAATCGTAATCAAGGCCAGGCCGAATGATGTGGAAATGTGGGGCAATATAGGGGTCCTTTTTGAGAGACTGGGTAAAAACCAGGATGCGATAGCATCCTATCGCAAGGCTCTGCAAATTTCTCCCGAAGATGAAAAAGCAAATACGCGACTTAATATGTTAAGTGCAACAAGAAATAAATGACATCGCGAGTCAAATCATCTTACCATAGAAGAACGAAATATCATATACAGAATGCAGTGGCAGGGATATAAAAATTATGGAATTGCACGCTGCCTCGGACGTCACAGGAGTACCATCAGCCGTTATGTAAGAAAAAATACTTAAAGCTTTGGTTCAGGAAATTTCATATTCAGCGACTCTAATGTATTCACTAAAATCGTTGAAACAGCCAGGTTGCGAAACCATTTTCTGTCTGATGGTATTACGAACCATGGCGCATACGACGTGCTGCATCGATGCAGCATTGTCTCATAAGCATCCATGTAGTCCGGCCACGAACTTCTTTCTTCGAAATCCTTCGGATTTGCCTTCCAGTTTTTAGTGGGGTCTTCCAGTCTTTCATTCAAACGTTTTAACTGCTCTTTTTCATTCACATTCAGGAAGAACTTGAGAATTGTTGTGCCGCTGTCTGCAAGCTGTTTCTCGAACGAGTTGATGTGATTGTATCGCTTTGACCATATTTTCTTCGGAACAAGATTGTGAACTCTTACGATAAGCACATCTTCGTAATGCGACCTGTTGAATATGCGAATCTCCCCTTTTTTCGGAGCATATTGATGAATCCGCCAGAGGAAATCATGGCTCAGCTCCTCTTCGGTGGGTGTTTTGAATGATGTAACCTTAACACCCTGCGGGTTAAGAGGACCCATAACATGCCTGATTGTCCCGTCTTTTCCTCCTGCGTCCATCGCCTGCAGAATGACTAATATGGAATGTTTATTCTCCGCGTACAACAAATATTGCAGTTTCTTTAACTTATCAATATTTTCTTCCAGCAGCTTTGACGCATCTTTCTGTTTGAAACCTGCCGTATAGCCCGGGTCGTAATCTTTAAGATGCAGTTTTCTGTCGGATTTAACAATGAATTTTTTTTGCAGGTTACTCATAATATACCTTATATGTCACACCTATTGTTGTGGTTTTGTTAACGGTATAAATTTCATCTTGGCATGTCTGTTTGATTCGGCCGCTGAAACAGCTTCATTATAGAATACTTCCTGTGCTCTAACTTTTTTGCCATTATCTGATTTGCGTCTGTACGTGCCATCGGATGCCATTTGCCAGGCTTTTGTATTATCCGAAAAATATGTTTTCAGAATGCTTTTGAGCCTCTTGCGAAGATTTGCACGGTTGACAGGAAAAAATAATTCCAGGCGTTTATCGAGGTTCCTGCCCATCCAGTCTGCGCTTGCGAGATAAATTTCTTCGTGTCCGCCGTTGGCAAAATAAAATATTCTTGAGTGTTCGAGGAAACGATCCACAATTGAAACAACCTTTATATTTTCAGAGATATTTTTCATACCCGGTTTTAAACAGCATATTCCCCTGATATTAAGAAGCACCTTTACTCCTGCCTGGCCGGCCTGATACAGCGCCTGGCAGATTTTTTTGTCTTCGAGAGAATTCAATTTAGCCATTATCAGCCCGGGTTTGTCAGGAGTTGAAACACCGATTTCCCTGTCGATAAGCTCCTCGAATTTTCTCCTAAGCCCGGTAGGAGCAATGGTAAGCTTTGACCATCCGACCATTTCGGAAAAACCGGTCAGCAGATTGAAAAACGCAGCAACATCTGTTGTAAGGCTGCTGTCAGATGTCATCAATCCGATATCCGAATACAGCTTAGCTGTTTTTTCGTTATAATTTCCGGTAGCTAAATGCGTATAAAGTCGGATTCTGTCATTTTCCCGTCGTATTATCAACATTGCCTTGGCATGTGTTTTAAACCCGGCTACTCCATATATTACGTGGCATCCAGCGTCTTCAAGAGTTCTTGCCCAGTTTATGTTGCGTGCTTCGTCAAAACGAGCTTTCAATTCTACAAGGACAGTGACTTCCTTGCCGTTCTCGGCTGCCGTTTTCAGTGCCTGAATTATCGACGAATCAGAGCTGGTTCGATATAAAGTCTGTTTTATCGCAAGCACACCGGGATCGACTGAAGCCTCCTTCAGCAGGTTAGCGACAGGCTCGAAACTTTCGTAAGGTAAAAATAAAAGTACGTCGCGCTCCTGCAGAGTCTGCCAAATATCCTCCGAATCCAGAAGGTCCAGAGGTCTCTGCGGCGGCCAATCGGGTACTTTAAGTTTTTCAAAGCCGGGAATTTCAGTAATCTGCATTAAAGCCGAACCATCTAAAATGCCATTAATTTCATAAATATAATCAGGCTCCAGGTTTAGCCAGTCTATAAGCCAGCTCTTAATGAATGGATCAGGATTAGCAGAGATTGCAAGGCGAACCGCGCTTCGTCGTTTTCTTTCGAGCACAGCTTCTTCTATCGTACTAAGTAAATCTGCGGCTTCATCTTCCTGGATAGAAACATCTGCATCCCTGGTTATCCTGAAATAG
>CAYSHS010000178.1:0-7039 GCA_964430845.1 uncultured Pirellulales bacterium
AAGATACTATTTGTGTGGTTGACGCTCGCATTAATATATAATCCGTCTATACCTGAAAGGCTGCGGGTGTTCCTTGCTCTTTTAATTATATCCGACGCAACCGAAGCCTGTCATGAGCGAATTGTCACGTAAATAGAATCCGGTAAATCTCCGGAAGAAATCGCCTGGCGGCCTGGTATCGAGGTGTGTGAGAATACGCAATTGCTCGGTGTAGAGTTCTTTCAGAAGAACTGTGAGTTACTTGTAAAGCAGTCGGCAAAGTACTCGCAAAATGACTGATCTTTTTTCATATTTTTCGATCTCCCGTTTATAATCATCGGGATAATCCATGTCTAAGAGAACAGAAGGATCTGATACATTCATTCCATATACATCACCCGGATGCTCTTTTAATATTCCCCGTAATCCAACTTTGTCGTATTTTGTCAGAATTTCGTTTTTATAACTCATTGAAAACAGTATTGGATGACCACGTTTGCCATTATATAACGGTACTATAATTTTATTTTCTTTCATAAAAAAAGACTTAATCATTTTGTCGGCGAGATTCGTTGTAATAGAGGGCTGATCCCCGAGGACTACAAGCACACCTTTGTATTTTTCCGGTATTTCACGAAGTCCGGCGCGAACTGAAGATAACATACCAAATTTATATTCCGGGTTGGGAATGATTGAAATCTGCTTATCCGATAATTCATTGGTAACTTGCTCTGCATGATGACCAACAACAACATATATTTTATTTACTTTGCTGAAAAGAAGCTGGTCAACGATATGTGAAATAACTGTTTTCCGGCCAAAGGGCAGCAGGAGTTTCTGAACTCCCATTCTGTTCGAGCAGCCGGCGGCAAGAACAATAGCACAAATCATAGAATCTCCGTATCAGTCCGGGGTTTATGAGTTATCCCTTTTCTCCTTACAGCAATTAGTTCCGCCGTTATACTTGACGCGATTTCGGGTACAGTTACAGCACCAATATTAATACCGATAGGAGAAAATATTTTATCGAATTGCTCCGAAGAACATAAACCGGATTGAATAAAATTATCACGAATCAAAGTTACTTTCCTTTTACTGCCAATCATACCGATATAAATAAATGGCTTATTAATACATACTTCAAGTGCTTCTGCATCATTTTTATGCCCGCGAGTGACAATGACAATAAAGGTATTTTTTTCAGCAGGTATTTTGGTAAGCTGTTGTTTTATATCGCCGTAAATAGCTGTTGCATTTATTGGAAAAAGTTTCGGATTTGTAAATTCAGGCCTGTCATCTAAAACCATAATGTCAAAACCTACCAGGTCTGCCTGAATTGCCAGGGCCTGGCCAATATGACCCCCGCCGGCAATTACAAGCAGAGGTTTGGGGATTATCGGCTCGACAAAAACAGCTTTTTCCACAGCCAAATTTTTTGTGCTTTCAATAACAAACTCAGGCGTTTCGCTCTGTAAGCATGAATATATTTTTTCCAAGCCGGGAAATCCCATATTTGAAGGGATGGAATCATGTGGAAACCACTGGTAATCAACTTGTAAATCCTGGGTGTAGTTGATAGACGCAAGCATAATTCCTTTTTTTCTATCTTTGATTGCTTCAGCTACTTGCTTAAATGTATTTTTATGTTTATCAACTAATGGATCAATAAGAATCCTCATGTTTCCTCCGCAGATAGGAACGTCGTCTTCTCTATCTGTGCCCTGCAGTTGAAAATCGAAAAGAAAAGTTTTTTTCGATTTACATGATTCCACAGCACGGCTCAGGGTTTCGGATTCGACTGCGCCTCCACCGATAGTGTCGTAAATTTTACCTGTACGTGTAATAATAGCACGTGCACCTGCTTTGCGAGGAGTCGAGCCTTCGGAGTTAAGGACTAAAGCAATTGCAAAACTTTCGTCGTTGTCGATAAGCTCTTTGGTTTTTAGAAAGACTTCTGCAGAATTTTCTGTTTTCTCTATCATACCCTTTCAGGGATTTCATTTAGTCAAGAGTTTGATAATATTCAGGATTTCATTTATATCCGGGAACATATCTTAAATTTAAATCAATTTGACCGGAACAATAGAGCCTTTTGGTATTTCAGCAATACCGATATCCATGCTTATTAATCCATCTGCACAACTCAGAGAGTTAATATGTGCTGAGCTGTGATAATCGATAGGTTTCACACGTCCATCACTTGTTATTTTAGCCGGAAACCAGCCCAGACGTTCTGTGTCTTTTCTTGTTATTGCTTCCGCTAATGACAGTTTTATATTTACCGGGGAATATTCATGTCCCATCAGCTTATATAAAAAAGGCTTTATTAATAATTCAAACACTACAAAAGTTGAAACAGGATTACCCGGGATGCCAAAACAATAAAGGTCATTATGTATCCCGAAAACGGTCGGCTTGCCCGGTTTGAGAGCAATTTTTTCAAATAACAATTCTATATTATTTTTCCTTAGTATATTTGGTACAAAATCAAAATCCCCCATGGAAACTCCGCCTGAAATAGTAACGACATCATTCTCAGTCGCAGCCTTTTTAAACACTCTATCAATTTCATCAACATTGTCTTTCACAATACCGTAATAAGTTCCCGTTACACCCATAGTCTCAAGCTGTGCTGCAAGCTGCAGGCTGTTACTGTTTCTCGATTGCCATGGATTAGGTTGAATGTTTGATTCCACTAATTCATCCCCGGTTGCAATAATCCCAACCTTTGGTCGTTTTGAAACAGGGGCTTCTTTATGTCCTGCTGCTGCAAGAACGGCAATATGCTGGGGATTAATAATTATACCTTTATTCAGAACAACCTGTCCTGTCTTTATATCTTCACCTTTAAATCGAATGTAGTCGTTTGTATTTTCCCCAAAAACACTAACAGTATTAACTGCAGGATTTTCCGTATGCTCAACTATTATGACACAATCAGCACCTGTCGGAATCGGAGCACCTGTCATAATCTTAGCGCATTGATTCGGCCCGATTACCAGTTCGGGCTTCTTCCCCGCAGGTATGATTTCGATTATTGATAATTCTTTGTCAATATCTTGTCGACGGCAGGCATATCCATCCATTACCGCCCTGTTGCAGGGTGGAATATCAATGTCAGATTTGATATCTTCAGCTAAAACACGTTTTAATGAATGAGTAATATTTACATTCTCGCTGCTTAAGATACGAGCTGAATCAAGAACTATTTTTAGAGCTTTTTCAAAAGACAACATCGTTTCTACTCATACAGGTTTTATAACATTTTCAGGTTTAAGATTTTAACTGACTGATAACAATTTATAAAAATATAAATATACTCAAAAGAGCTATCTCGGAATAAAAAAACAAGGTAATCAATCCACCCGGATGCCCTGTTGTTCGAGCCAGCGCTTTATCTCTGCCATTTCATGATTGAAAATTTCATTGTCGTAGTCTTCTTCCAGCTTCTTGATATTGTTCGCAAGCTCAGGCTGAGCCTGTACAACTTCTGTTATTTTTTTCTCGAATTCTTCGCTTACCACCTGCAAATCGTCAAGGTCAAGCTCAAGCTCCAGCATCCCCGCCAGGCGCCTGGTTACTGTCTCGATACACTTGGGATTATTACCCTGCACATAAGCGGGAATTGTCGCAACAAGGCTTATCATATTTAAGTCGCGTTTCGCACACTCTGCAGTCATAAAAGTTATTATGCTCGCAGGTCCTTCGTAGTTGGTGAAATTTACGCCGTAATGCTTGAACGTGTCCTTGAGCTGAGCGTTTGAAACCGAGCAGAACAGCTTAGGCTCACGAGTATGCGGCACAAGACCTGCGACAGAGCCGATGAAATATATCATCTTGACGCCGAATTCCTCGCATAATCCGAAAATACAATCGGTATATTCCTCCCATTTCAGGTTAGGCTCCTTGCCTAAAAACATTATGAGGTCGTCTTTCTCACTGCAGGAAAAATCGTTCGATGGTATTTCATAGGACTTTATCAGCCCTTCCTGGATTTTGGCATGCGGGCGGAACAGTGCCGTAATTTCCATTGAGCCGGGGAAGCTGTAAATATAGAATCCCTTCGGTACGATTTCTGCTATTTTCCTGGCGCTAGTCTTATCCAGAATACTGCGCAACGTCCCGGTCGAGACCTCGCCTCCATCCATCCATCCCGAAAAGCCCATCAACAATCGAGGCTGGTACAGTTTAGGGTATTCTAATATTTTAAGCTCTTCTGGTATCATATTTTCTCCTATAATCCATAATAATTACACTTTTACAAAATTTCCTCAATTTTTTCCAGAATTTTCTCAATTTTATAACAAATTCTCAAATATCAGCACAAAAAATACCCCTGCCCCCCATAATTTTCAGCTATACTACTTACCCTGCTGTCACTATCCGGATAAATTAACTTTGTTTGTCGCGGCGAAACAGGAGACGAGGCAGGATTCAATTTTTTCCCGCGGTCGAGAAGACTGCAGAGAGCATGGATTTGGAAAAATCTACACTGAATCTTCTTGAAAATAAATTGCTATGCGAGTAAAGTAAGCGGATAGATTTGAAATACCGAATTCGTATATCCGCTGTTTATAATTCAGAGCTTATTGCTTGGGATTTTAAATAAGGAGAGGTGTCGGAGCGGCTGATCGAGCTGGTTTCGAAAACCAGTGTGCTCTTTATAGAGCACCGCGGGTTCGAATCCCGCCCTCTCCGTTTTTTTAGACTGTTCTATTAATTATTTCTAACAAGAGTTTTGCGTATGGAGCCGAATAAGATGCGCCGGCTAAGACCGGCAACTGAATCATAAAGAACAACCGATAAGAGTCCTATCGGGAAGAAAAATATTGCGGCGATTATTAAAAGCCATGCAATTACATTAATACTTTTAACGGCTATTGCATAAATCACAGCAGGCAATAAAAAAAGCAAGACAGCCGATGATATTCGTAGTCTGCATTATTAAATCGGAAAAATCAGGAAGACCGCCAATGCCTTCAGGCGCTCGCACCCACCCGGCTGCACTGTCACGAATACATTCGGCAAGATACCAATAGAGATACAGGAAAAGAATTATACTAAACACTTTGCTGAAAAAACCAATCAACAATAGAAGCTGGACGGGAGAAATCATCGGCAAAATTCTCATCAGCAGTGACACACCTATAAAAACCGCAAGATGTATCAGCCCCGGTTTGCTGATAAAGAACAAAAAAGACGGGAAATACAGAAACTTTTTTCCATTTGACTCGTAATAAAATCAAAATAGAAAGATTCAAAATGTTAATACAATAAAAGGTTTAATAGCAGGAGAAAAGGATTATGAATAAGCTGGCAACAGGTTTCGTTAGTGCAGTTTTAGCAGTTCTATTGATTTCGAGCAATACTTATGCGGCTTCCGCTCAGGATTACTGGCCGAACTGGCGGGGACCTGATAATACAGGTGTTTCCAAAACTGCAAATCCGCCGGTCAAATGGACTGAGACGGAAAATATCAAATGGAAAGTTGCTGTTCCGGGCGAAGGCTTATCTACTCCCATTGTATGGGAAAATAAGGTTATCTTTCTTACAGCTATTGAAACTGACGCCAGAGGTGCTGCCGCAACAAGTGCGAATATTGTTCTTACTCCTGCAGCAAATCCCAGAACTGGAGGACGTGCCGGCATAAGTGGGCGAGGAGGATTTGGCGGCGGCGTCGGACCCGCAAACGAGTATAAATTCGATATCGTCTGCCTGAACAGGGAAACAGGAGAAACTCTCTGGCAAAAAACAGCCATTCAGACGGTTCCGCACGAAGGACACCAGGAATCAGGCAGTTTCGCATCCAGCTCAGCCGTGACTGATGGCAAGTACATTTGGGCGGGTTTCGGCTCTCGCGGCGTATATTGCTATGACATGGATGGAAATCAAATATGGAAAAAAGACCTGGGAAAAATGAATATGCGCATGGCTTTTGGGGAAGGCAGCTCGGTTGCCCTGGCTGGTGATGCGATAATTGTCCAGATGGACCAGGAAGGCCAATCCATGATTTATGCTCTTAATAAAAATACTGGCGATATACTCTGGCAAAAAGACAGGGATGAAGGCACTTCATGGGCTACGCCGCTCCCAGTCGAATATGATGGAAAGCTTCAGGTTGTAACCAGTGCTACAAAACTAATTCGCAGTTATGACGTGAAGACAGGCGATATTATATGGCAGTGCAGCGGTATGACGCAAAATGTAATCCCGTCTCCGGTAGCCGGCTTGGGCAGAGTCTTTTGCACGAGCGGCTACAGCGGCAATAAGCTGATGGCAATCGAGCTTGGCCATGAAGGCGACCTGAACGGAACAGATGCAATTAAATGGCAAACAAGCAGCAGAACCACTCCTTATGTGCCTTCACCTTTACTTTATGATGAAAGAATTTATGTACTCTCTAATAACAGGGCGATTTTGTCCTGCTATAATGCCAAAAACGGTACGCCGCTGTATGAATCACAGAATATTGACGGAGCAGGCGGGTATTATGCTTCCCCTGTTGGAGCGGCGGATAAAGTCTATTTGGCTTCTCAGAACGGTGCGACCGTAGTTATCAAAAATTCGGACACTTACGAAGTTCTGGCAACAAACAAGCTCGACGACCAGTTCGATGCCTCACCCGCATTAGTCGGTAACCAGATTATTCTAAAGGGACATAAAAACATTTACTGCATCGAACAAAAATAAAACAAGGTTTACTTCCATCTAATTTGATTTTTAAATTCATATTTCATATCAAGGTAGAGGATTTAGTAATTCCGGCTCAAAACCGGCAGATTGGCTTTGTTCTTCCGGTTGTTGCGAAGCTGAAAGCAAGGCCGGAGGTATCCTGTCTCCTGTATCCTGTCTCCTGTTTTCTGTATCCTGTGTCCTGTTTTCTGTGTCCTGTGTCCTGTTTTCTGTGTCCTGTGTCCTGTATTCTGTATCAGGATGTCTCACGCCCGCTGTGTCTTCATCTCGTATTTCCTTCTCCTGGCGCCTCAGTCTCTGTATTTTCCGCAGTTCTGCAGTAGCCTTGTACAGGCTGCTCTCGATCCTGCGTTCGTACATCAAAAGC
>CAYSHS010000179.1:0-6996 GCA_964430845.1 uncultured Pirellulales bacterium
ACTGTAATGTTTTTTATATTATTCAAATCGATAAAAATAGCTCTTATTGCCATGCTGCCTAATATTTTTCCCGTTTCAGTTGTGCTCGGTGTAATGGGCTGGCTGAACATTCCGCTTGATATGATGACGATTACTATCGCATCCATAAGCATCGGAATTGCCGTCGATACTACAATTCATTATATTCACAGGTTCGAATATGAATTACAAAAAGACGGCAGCTATATCTCTTCAATGAAACGCTGTCACGGAAGTATTGGCCGGGCTATGTATTATACATCGACAACCATTATCATAGGTTTTTCAATCCTGGTTTTATCCAATTTTATACCAAGTGTTTATTTCGGAATGTTAACTGCGCTGGTAATGTTTATTGCAATTCTTTCTGATCTTATTCTTTTGCCGCAGCTTTTGATTTTGCTGAAGCCTTTTGGCAGGGAGCCGGTTATTATGCTAAACGAAGAAAGGAATAGCTGATGCAGAAATGCCTGCTTGTTTTGGTTTGTCTTTTTGCCGTCTCAGGCTGTGCACCATCGAAGCAGAACGTTCAAAATCTGCAAACAAAGTCACAGGGGAGCGTTAGTTCGAATGACGATTCCGTATTTGACGAGTTTGAAGACGAGCTGTCTCAAAGTCAGGTGATAATTCCTGATCCCTTAAAGCCTGTGAACAAGGTAATGTATGGTTTTAATGATGTGCTGTATTTTCGGATTATCAGGCCTGTAACACAGGCATATTCAGGTATTGTACCAAAGCCGGCTCGAATCGGTATCGATAACTTTTTTTGTAACCTGTCAACTCCGGCTCGTTTGATTAACTGCCTGCTGCAGGGAAAAGTTTCGGCAGCAGGGAGGGAATTAAATCGTTTCGCATTAAATACTACAATAGGCGTGCTTGGATTCGGTGACCCTGCAAAAGACCGATGGAAGCTGGAGCCTGCTGAGGAAGATTTGGGGCAAACTCTGGCTGTATATGGTTTTGGCGATGGTTTCTATGTTGTTTGGCCCATACTTGGCCCTTCGACCTGTAGGGATTCTATGGGCATGCTTGGTGATGCGTTTTTAAATCCCGTTCGATATGTCAAACCCGTAGAAATCTCTATTGGTATATCTGCCGTTGATACAACTAACAAAGGCTCATTTCATATCGGAGAATACGAATCTTTCAAATCAGCGGCTGTAAATCCGTATATTGCGATGCGTGATGCCTATATCCAATACCGGAACAATAAAATCAAGGAGTAATTCGAATAAAAAACTAAAAATAGCGTAAATTACGATTGCCTGGTATAATAATCTATATGAAGAAACTTGTATTACTAATCGCTGCATTGGTTGTTCTTGCATTTGCCCTGACTTATTATTTCAAGATAAAAAAAACAGTTTTCGTGAACTCCATCGTAGTCTCAGGTAATATAGAAGCCACGGAAACACGTTTGTCTTTCCAGGTTGCAGGTAAAATTAAAGAGCTTTACGTTGACGAAGGTGACTATGTAAGGAAGGGACAACTGGTTGCGGCTCTTGATAGTGATGAGCTGACAAAGATTAAACAGCAGGCACAGGCCGGTTACGAGCAGGCCCAGTCTGATTTTAATTTAAGTGACAAAAATTATGAACGCTATAGTGAGCTGCTGAAAGAAAATGCAATCTCGGTTCAGGATAGCGAAATCGCCCAGAACAATTTCCAGGTTGCAAAAGCTAAACTCACTTCTGCTAAAAATGCGTATGAACTGGCCTGCATAAGATTGGGTTATGCAAACCTTGTATCATCGGTCGAGGGTTTCATTACAGTTAAAAGCTCCGAAGCAGGCGAGGTAGTCCAGCCCGGCTCGACAGTTTTTACTATAGTTGACATGAATGATATTTGGCTTACAGCTTATATTATGGAAGCTGATTTGGGCCGGGTGCATCTCAATCAGAATGTCGATATTAAAACAGACAGCTATCCCAACAAGATATACAAGGGACAGATTTCTTTTATTTCCGAGGAATCTGAATTTACACCGAAATACATCCAAACCCCGGAGGAAAGGGTAAAGCTTGTTTACAGGATTAAAATAGACGTCAATAATCCTGGCAACGAGCTTAAACCCGGCATGCCTGCAGACGGCTATATAAAGGAATAAAAATGGCCGCTGTCAAAACCATCAATCTGACAAAAACTTTCGATAATCTTACAGCAGTCAAAGAGCTTAATATTGAAGTGCAGGAAGGTAAGATATTCGGGCTTGTCGGACCTGATGGTGCGGGAAAAACTACTATAATGAGGCTTCTGACAGCCGTTCTGGAGCCAACTTCAGGCCAGGCGTGGGTTTATGGCAAAGACATAACAAAAGAGTCGTTTGCTTTAAGAGAAAACATCGCGTATATGCCGCAGCATTTCGGATTATATGAAGATTTGACAGTTATCGAAAATATGAACTTTTATGCCGATATTTATTATCTTCCCTTGAAGCAGAAAGCTCCAAAAATCGAAAGTCTCCTTGAATTCAGCAGCTTGAAACAATTCAAGAAAAGACTTGCCGGAAATCTTTCAGGCGGAATGAAACAAAAGCTGGGGCTTACTTGCGCTTTGATTCATAATCCGAAAGTACTTTTTCTCGATGAGCCTACGAACGGCGTGGACCCTGTATCGAGAAGAGATTTCTGGAAAATTTTGTACCGCCTTCTCGATGAAAAGGTCACTATTATTATTTCTACCTCATATCTCGAAGAGGCGGAGAACTGTAATACCATCGCACTTATGCACAAAGGTATGCTCTTAAAATGCAATACACCTTCTGCAATAAAAAATCAGTTGAACGCAAGCTCTATCCAGGAGGCCTTTATTTCGATTATAAACGAATATGAACGAAAATCAGCATAATGCGGTCGAAGTCAGGGACATTGAGAAGCGGTTCGGAAAATTTACCGCTGTAAATCATATTAGTTTCCAGGTCTCGAAGGGTGAAGTGTTCGGCTTTCTCGGTCCTAACGGCGCTGGAAAATCAACTACTATAAGAATGTTGTGCGGTATATTACCTCCTACATCAGGGACAGGACATGTCGGGGGATTCGACATTGTTCGCCAGAGATATAAAATAAAAGAAACTATCGGCTATATGTCGCAAAAATTTTCTCTTTATGAGGATTTGACAATCGAAGAGAATATTGATTTTTACAGCGGTATCTACAAACTTACCAAGAAGAAAAAGAAAACTCGAAAAGAATGGATATTGAAAACGACAGGGCTTGAAGAAATAAAATCAAGTCTTACAGGAACAATTTCCACAGGCTTCAAACAAAGACTCGCATTCGGATGTGCCGTGATTCATGAGCCACAAATCGTTTTCCTTGACGAGCCTACCAGCGGGATAGATCCAATTGCGAGGAAGAATTTCTGGGAGCTTGTCAGGCAGATGGCATCCGGCGGCGTGACAATTTTCGTCACAACGCATTATATGGACGACGCTGATAATTGTGATCGCATATCACTGATTTACAACGGTGACATTATTGCCATGGGCAGCCCGGGCGAGCTTAAAAAAAATCTTGCAAAAGAAAATGACAGGGAAATCTCCCTTGAGGAAGTTTTTGTCCGGCTTATTGAAAACCATAATATGAAAGCCTATAACAATGAAGCTGCGAAGAGTTAAAGCTCTCACAGGGAAAGAATTTATTCAGATAGCTCGTGACCCGAGAAGTCTGGGCATGGCAATTATTATTCCCGTGCTTCTGCTTGTTCTTTTCGGGTACGCCCTTACCCTGGATGTGAATAACGTTCCTACGGCTGTCTGGGACCAGGACAAAACACAGGTCTCTTTCGAGTTTATCAGCAAATTTGGCAGTTCTCGATATTTTAAAATAATCGGCTATTATGATAACTACGAAGAATTATCAAAACTCATCGATAAAAATAAGGCGCTTATGGTCATAGTAATACCTGAAGATTTTTCAAAATTAATAGGCTCAGATAAACCTGCGCCTGTACAATTATTAATTGACGGCAGCGATTCGAGCACTGCAACTATCTCACTCGGATATGCCAATAGTGTAATCTCAAGCTACAATAGAGAGCTTGCTGCAAATGTTTTTTCCAAAATGAATTTTAAAATACCAACGCTGATAGATTTGCGGTCAAGAGTATGGTTCAATGAAGAGCTAAAAAGCAGGAACTACATTATCCCCGGACTTATTGCGATGATAATGATGGTTATAGCCGCACTGCTTACATCCCTTACCATAGCAAGAGAATGGGAAAGAGGAACTATGGAGCAGCTTATCTCCACGCCCATAACGACACACGAGCTGATTCTCGGTAAATTTCTGCCGTATTTCGGCATTGGATTGCTCGACCTTTTAATAACCGTCGGGCTGGGTGAGTTTATGTTTCATATTCCTTTCAGGGGAAACCTGGTTTTACTTTTTGCTACAAGCTGGTTATTTCTTGCAGGCGCACTTATGCTGGGTATGTTTATTTCATCTGTCGCTAAAAATCAATTAATGGCGATACAAATGGCGATGCTCGCAACGTTTCTGCCTGGCTTTTTGCTTTCGGGTTTTGCGTATCCAATAAACAATATGCCCGTTGCGGTACAGGCAATAACCTATGCAGTTCCGGCTCGTTACTTCATTAAAATCCTGCGGGGAATTTACCTCAAAGGTATAGGAATCGAAGTACTGTGGCCCGATATATTATTCTTGGTATTGTTCACTGTTGTAATGATTACATTAGCTTCGCTGAAATTTAGAAGGAAATTAAAGAGTTGAAAAAGGAAGTGCCTAAAATACCTAAAGTACTACTCTGCGTAGTAGCCTATGCTTCGAAGCACTAGTTAAAAGTGTCTAAAGCTGTTAAAGTAAAAAAGTGCGATTTATCGCACTCTACTTACTTTAGTCACTTTAGCTCACTTTAGACACTGGTTTTATTATGTTCGAGCGTCTTAAAGCAATGCTTTTTAAGGAATTCAGACAGGTCCTGCGTGACCCGAGGATGAAGGTCACTATATTCGTAGCGCCGATTTTTCAGATACTCATCTTCGGTTACGCGGCAACTACTGATGTGAAAAATGTTCCGACTGCCATCTATGACCTCGATAATACGGCGCAAAGCAGGAATATAATAAGAGATTTTACAGGCTCGAGATATTTTAAAGCGAAATATTATATATATGATGACAAACAGCTTGAAACGCTTGTAAATAAATCCGCCGTGAACGCAATTATATGTTTCAATCATGGTTTCGCAGAAAAATTAAGTAATGGCGGCAATGCGGAAATCCAACTGATTCTTGACGGCACAGACTCAAGCACTGCTTCTGTTGTGCTAAGTTACGCAAGCAGCATTATCAGGAATTATTCTCAAAAAGAGCTTGAAAAACGGATCAATCTTCTCCCTGTTAAAATCGAGTCTATTCCCTCTGTTGATCTTAGGATAAGGGTATGGTTTAATGAGAATCTCAAATCACGATTTTTTTACCTGCCGGGCGTTATTGCTATGCTGGTTACTGTAATGACCCTGCTTTTAACTTCGATGGCGGTTGTCAGGGAAAAAGAGATTGGAACGATGGAGCAGCTAATTGTTAGTCCTTTAAGGTCCGGGGAATTAATTTTAGGCAAGCTGATTCCCTTCGCGATAATAGCTTTTATCGATGTTTTATTTATTACAGTAGTAGGAGTTTTATGGTTTAAGCTGCCCATTCGTGGCAGTATTTTGCTTCTTTTCGGCTCAACCTTCGTTTATCTTTTCACCAGTCTCGGTATGGGGCTTTTTATTTCGACAATTTCAGCCACCCAGCAGGAAGCCATGATGTCCACTTTCTTATTCATATTCCCTGCCAACCTGCTTTCAGGTTTGATTTTCCCGATAGCTAACATGCCGAAATTAGTGCAATGGATTACATATCTGAATCCGCTTAGATATTTTGTAGTGATTTTAAGAGGTATTTTCCTCAAAGGAACAGGCATAGAAGTTTTATGGCCCCAAATTCTTGTGCTTTTCCTGTTGGGAATTGCAATTCTCACAACAAGTATATGGCGATTTAAAAAGCTGATGAGCTGAAAAATCTATTATTTGCGGCTATGGTAAACCGATATTTCTTGATAAATGCAGGTTTTTGCTATAAAATTTTCGTTACCTGGAGTAGAAATCGTGCCTTTTATATATGGTAAAGGGCATAGCAATATAAATCATTGCAGCATAGTAAGGCTCATACGAGAAGAATGATGGATAGAAGGTTGCAGAATGCAATAAAAGAACTTACCGCCGGAGATGAACAGAGGCGTCGCCGGGCAATGGAGCCTTTTGTCAGGGCAACTTTTCAGCAGTTTATCAGGTATTTATACCGATATTTAGGCAATGAAGTGGAATGTGAAGATGTTTTGGAAGATGTTTACGCTGATATTTGGGAAGACCCTAAATATCTTGAGAATGTATCAAGTGAGCATAGATTGCTTACGACAGTTTATCTGTACTATATGCGCAGAAGACTTAGAGAAGTATATAGAAGAAGAAACCGTCATTTCAATTTATCACAGGAAGGCTTATTTCAGCTTGTCGGGCCGGATTTAGGAATACTTGAGACGATGTCTCAAATGGAGCTTAATGAAACTCTTCATCGTGCGATTGACAAGCTAAAAGCAAGAGAACGAAGGGCTGTGGAACTCTGGATGGAAGGGATGTCGAACAGGGCAATAGCCAATGAGTTCCAGACAACTGTCGGAGCAGTGAAAATGCTGAAGTTTCGAGCAATTTTGAAGTTAAGAAAGTTAATGACAGATTCATAGTGGCATAGCCATCCCGGCCATGCATTCATGGGCTGGAAGCCCATGACACGATTATAAGGGGAAAAAAATGTCAGATACAAATAGAGAAATTCAGGAGTTGCTGGTTGACTATGCCGGGGCTTTGCGTGACGGCTGTATTCCGGCTTTTCTAAAATCACTTACACGCGAAGAAGGACGGGCAATAGCTTCATCCGAGCAGTTTTGGGATGCGACTGAAATGGTACGGATTCTT
>CAYSHS010000180.1:0-6909 GCA_964430845.1 uncultured Pirellulales bacterium
TTGGAGATGAAAAAATGGATGTTACAATTAAAACTATCGAGCCTATGAAAGTTGCCTTTGTTCGTCATGTCGGGCCTTATGACCAGGTTGGCACCGCATGGGACAAACTTTGCACGTATCTTGGAAAGGAAGGATTGCTCGGCGGCCAATGCCAGTTTATCGGAATATGCTATGATGACCCGGAAGTTACCGCTCCCGAAAAAATCCGCTATGATGCCTGTGTCACGGTTGATGATAATTTTGCTCCAACAGATGAGATCGCGATTCAAACAATCGGCGGCGGCGAATATGCAGTAACGACTCATTTGGGACCGTATAACAAACTCGGTGAGACATATTCAAAACTCTATGGCCAATGGTTAGTGCAAAACGATAGGGAATATCGTTCAGAGCCGGGTTTGGAATTTTATCTAAATGATCCGGATGGTACGGAACCGGAAGATTTAGTTACCGATATATGCCTGCCGCTAAAGCCTAAAAAATAAAAGGAGCTTCAATCATGTCGCTGACTGAAAAAATAGATTTATATAAATTGCATAAGGACCAGTACGCCGCGTCTCAAAAACCTCAGCTTCTCGAAACCAGACCCGCAAAATATTTAGTAATCACAGGCCGCGGTGCACCTGGAAGCGAAGAATTCTCTGCAAAAATTGGAGCTCTTTACGGAGCCGCATATACAATTAAAATGACCAGGAAGTTTGCCGGTTTGCAGGATTATACGGTTTGTAAATTAGAATGCCAGTACTGGCTTGATGGTGACAGTTTTGATTTTGGGAATACTCCACAGGAAAAATGGAACTGGAAATTTATAATAAGAACACCGGATTTTGTCGAGGATAAAGATTTGAATAACGCGGCGGAAAAACTTCTTGCAAAAGGCAAATCTCCCGAAGTAAGACAGGTTAAACTCGAATCGATATCAGAAGGTTTATGTATACAGGCATTGCATGTCGGACCTTATGATAAAGAGGAGGAAACCTTAACTAAAATGATGGATTTCGCAAGTGAGCATGGAATGGAATTTCATGGAATGCATCATGAAATATACATTTCGGATCCATGCAGAGTTGCACCGGAAAAACTCAAAACAATTCTGCGTATGCCAATAAGAAAGAAAAAATAAAGTTGATTATTTCCGATTTTAATTGAACAATAATATATTCAATATTTTTCAGGGATTTTTTATGAAAGTGTATTTATATGTGTTAAACACATTAGCAGATTGGGAAATCGGTTATTTGACAGCTGAAATTAACAGCGGCAGATTCCTGGATAAAACAAAATCGCCGGTTAATCTTATTAAACTAGCAAATACTCTCGAACCCATAAAGACAATGGGTGGAATTACAATTACACCAGATGAATGTATTGATAATATAACTTTTTATGAAAAAGATTTGCTTATTTTACCCGGTGCGTAAATCTGGCTCGAAGAGAGTAACGATAAGATATTGAATCTTGTTTCAGATGTAATAAATAAGAATGTAATAATCGCGGCAATTTGCGGAGCTACAATGGCTCTTGCACAAAAAGGATTATTGAATAATAGAAAACATACGAGCAATGACAAGGAATTCCTGAAAATGATATGTCCTGGGTATTCCGGAGAGAAGTTTTATTTAAATCAGCCCGCGGTCGCGGATGACAATTTGATAACAGCCAGCGGCGTTGCTGCATTAGAATTTTCGTATGAAGTACTCAAAAAAACAAATTTAATGAAACCGGCAACTCTGGAATCGTGGTATCAGTTACATAAAACCAAAGAAGCAAAGTTTTTCTTTTCTTTAATGGAATCATTGAAGTAAAATAATTATCGTGAATAATTAAACTATTCTGTGTATACATATGAAACAGAGAGGTTAATAGTGTAATTTATGTATCACCTAAGATTAAAAGGCAGCCCCTATTCAATGGGTCAGAAAACAGGAAAGACTTTCAAAGAATGTAACGCTCAGTTTCCGATTAAACTTAATTCTTTACAAAGCAAGCATGGCCGGCAAAGCGGGGATTTGTTAAAACAGTATCTTCCCGAAGCAGCAGAGGAAATCAAAGGTATAACAGACGCAATTGGAATTGAAAATCTATTATTCACTTCCTGGTTAATGTGTATGGGAAGTTGTCTTATTATCAGGAAAAATCATAATGTCGAAGTCAGAGGGTGCACCGCTTTTAGTTTCGAGCATAATAATAAAGTATATTATGGCAGGGACAATGACCTGCCGCCTTATTTGAAGAAAGTCAGCAAAAGTATTTACTATCGCCCCAAAAACAAGTACAGCTTTATTTTAAATACTTCCTCATTCATAAACGGCGAAGAAGGGATGAATGAGAACGGATTGGTCGCGGCTATGACATTTGTTGTTCCAAAATTAGACCAGATTGTACCCGGATTAAACTCTTTATTTTTGGTTCGATACATATTAGAAAACTGCAAAACGGTAAAAGAAGGAATAGAAGTCTTAAAGAAACTTCCTATTGCTTCAAGTTGTAATATTCTTATAGCGGATTGTTCAAATGACATGGTTGTAGTCGAATGTAATCCTTTAGAGATTAATATTCGATATCCGGAAAAAAATGAAAAAGGTGAGAATTTTGTCGTAACAGTAAATCATTTTACTTCTGAAAAAATGAAAAAATATGACAGAAGCAGGCAGAATGTTTATTCGTCAAAATCAAGATATGAAACTTCTTTTAAGGCATTAATGAATTCTGATTACGATGACGCAATAACCTATGCCATGAACATTTTACAAGGTAAATACGGATTTATGTGTCAGTATAAAAAAATAAAATTCGAGACTGTCTGGTCAACAATATTCGATATTTCAAATAAACGAATGTTTCTTTCAGAAGGCAATCCGAACATTGAAAAATACAAGGAAGATCATCAATTAAACACGAATTATTGAAATAGTATATTTAATTCCGAAAAAGAAGGTGAAACATGAAGAGAAAAAAGATAAAAATTATTGGCATAGTAATAATTGGCTTAGTTACGGCAGGATTAATTTTTAAATATATTTCAGACCAGAAATACCTGCGTCAGTTTGATTATCTGAAAGAGCCGAAGATAAGTATAAAATCTGACCAGAATATGCTCGTAGCTGATGTAAAAGGCGATCCTGAAGAAGTTTCCGGTTCGGCTATCGGCAAGTTGTATAAAGTTGTTTATAAATATCAGGATAAAAATCAACCTCCGATACTTAGAGGGAGATGGCAATTTAGTGACAAAGATAATACAGCGACCGGTCAATATGGCATACCAATTAAAGCCGAAATTAAGGTTGACCAGGATGGTGTAAGGTCTGAAATATGGGAATATGGTTTAGTGGCAGAGATTCTTCATATCGGCTCTTATAGCAATGAAAAACCGACTGTTGATAAGCTGACAAAATTTATCAGCAATAACGGCTATCACACTATCGGTGACCATGAAGAAGAATACATTAAAGGTCCAGGTATGTTATTTAAAGGAAATCCGGATAACTACAGAACAATTATACGGTATAGAATAGAAAAATGAGCCGGCAACGGATTGAAAAATTGAAATATAATCCTATTGAGCCTATATTGTCATCAAACAATCCCTCGGTTATATATTTTGCCAAAAGAGATTTGTTGGATGAGAAAGTAGCGCCGATCAACGAAATATGGGAATTGCCTGAGATTAAAAAAATATTAAAGAAGCAAAAGGAAGACGGCTCGTTCGGTCCCATATCTAAAAATTCATTGGTTGAAACATGGAGACAACTACGATTTTTAATTGATCAGTACGGTTTAAACAAACAACATCCTGCTATTGCCAAAGCTGCTGAATTTGTTTTTTCCTGCCAGTCAGAAGAAGGTGACATACGTGGTATTCTGGGAAACCAGTATGCTCCGTATTATACAGGCGCAATTCTTTATTTGTTGATTAAGGCTGGTTATGAAACGGATAAGAGAGTTGAAAAAGTAATGGAATGGCTGATCAATATGAGGCAGAATGATGGAGGATGGGTAATCGGAAGCCCGGGACTAATCAATCACAGTTGGAAAGAAGTATGTACATTTACTGGAACGATGGATATCGAACCTGTTAATGATTTTGACAAAACGAAACCATTTTCCGCAGCCGGTACAGGAATGGTTATCAGGGCTTTTTCAGTTCATCCAAAATATCGTCATTCTGAATACGCCATAAAAGCGGCTGAGCTGTTAAAGTCGAAATTCTTCAAAAAAGACAACTGGACATGGTATAAGCATCCAGACAACTGGGTACGTTTCCAGTTTCCTTACTGGTGGAACAATTTGGCAGCAGCGATGGATTCCATATCATTAATTGGATTGCCGAAAGAAGATGAAGATATTAAAAATGCTCTGCGATGGTTTGTTGATAATCAGCAGAAAAACGGATTATGGAAAACATCTTATTCGAAAATACATAAGACAAGCGACAATAAAAAAACTTACGAAATGCAGTTATGGATATCGTTAAGTATTTGCAGAATCTTTAAAAGATATTTTGTAAATCGGAAATAATTATTAACCTGAACAAATCCCTGTCACTTTGTAAAAATCATTCTTAACGAAACGAGCAACAGGAAAATGCCAAATAGCTTGTGCAGGGTTTGTTCCGGAATGTTGATAGCTAATTTTGCTCCGATGAGACCACCGAAGAAAAAGCCGAGACATATCAGTCCAGCGATTTTGAAATCCACGTAGTCTTGTTTGTAATATGTCCAGGCGGCGAGCAAGCCTATCGGCGGAACCATCAGTGCAAGTGTTGTTCCCTGAGCCATATGCTGATCCAGTTTGAAAAGAAGAACAAGGCAAGGAATGATAATTATTGCACCGCCGATACCGAACAGGCCGCTTAGGGTTCCTGTTATCAAACCTAAAAGTAAATAAAGAAATATTTTCATAAAAGTATAACCGCCTTTTTTAATGAAACTTAAAAACTACTGACCGAATAGCTCAATAAATTTATTTTCGATATTCGGATTCTCACAAAGCGTTTGTCCTATTAAGAGAGCTTTTATACCGGCTTTCATCAGCTTTTCGACATCTGCTCTTGTTTTTACGCCGCTTTCGGCTACAAGCTCATCTGTATTATCCAAAAGTCCGGCTAAACGCGAAGTTGTATTTAAATCAACTTTCATTGTCGTCAAGTCTCGATTATTGATTCCAAGAACGCTGTATCCTTTTTTTGGGAATCCTATCAGACTTCGGATTTTCAGCAATGTATCCGCATTATGAACCTCTAGCAGAACTGTCAGAGTAAGCTCAGCGGCTACTATCATCAGGTCCGTCAGCTCTCCGGATTGGAGTGCTTCAGCTATGAGTAAAATTGCATCTGCTCCCGCCGCACGGGATTCGTAAATTTGCCACTGATCTATAATAAAATCTTTTCGCAAAACGGGCAAATCTACTGCATCATGCACCTGTTTAACATATTCGAGCCTGCCCTGGAAATATTTTTCATCAGTTAAAACACTGATTGCGTTCGCACCGCATTTTTTATAAACATGCGCGATGGTGACAGGATTAAAATTCTCCCGAATTAATCCCGCCGATGGAGAGGCTTTTTTTATTTCCGCGATAACGTTTATGCCTCTGCTGTTCGGGCTTGTAACAGCCTTATAAAAATTGCGGCACCTGGGCAGCGAAACAACCAGCTTTTTCAGCTCATCGAGACTAGTCCGTGACTTTTGCTCTTCGATTTCGTGTCTTTTATCGGCTATTATTTTGTCTAATATATTGGCCAATTGTATTATCCCGCGACTTTAACATAACCCATGCGAAGCTGGCTGAGAGTATCCGCCAGGACTTTCTGCTCCTGTTCCGTCAGATTTCCCTTCGTCTTTTCTTCGAGAGTTTCTAGCATATCTATATTGTATTTCGCCATTTCCAAATCAGGCTCCCTGTTTTCCTGTCCCTTTATCTGCAGGAAACCCATTGCAAACAGCGCCTGTGTCATTAGCATACTTATCAGTGCTGCGAAATCTCCCGGGGGAAGCCGGCCGCGACCTTCCTTTTCACCCTTTTCTTTTTCGGCGTCTTCTTCTGCCGCCAAAACTTCTTTTTCTTTTTGAGCCTCCTGTTTCCAGTCTTCATCGATTATAATTTTTTTCTCTTCTTTTTTTTCCGGTTCAGTCATAATTTTCTCCAAACGAAAAGTGCCTAAATTGCCTAAAATTGAAAGTGTCTAAAGTTATATTTGAATTTTGCTTTTAAACTTTAATTCACCTTTATTTCCGATATTTTTTCATGCTCCTGTCTAAATCACGTTTCTGGTCACGCTCGGTAATAGTTTTTCTTTTATCGAACTGTCTTTTGCCTTTTGCCATACCAAGCTCGATTTTAGCATAACCTCTGTCATTAAAATATATCTTCAACGGCACAAAAGTAAAACCTCTTTGCTCGAGTTTTATTTTAATTTTGCGTATTTCGGCTTTGTGCAAAAGGAGTTTTCTTTTGCGAACAGGGTCGTGCGGACGCGCGCCTGCCTGCTGATATTGAGTTATGCTGGCACCGAAAAGCCAGCACTGGTCGCCATCGATTCTCGCGTACGAGCCGCTAAGGTCCGCCGCCCCGATACGAAGCGATTTGACTTCCGTGCCCAATAGGGAAAGTCCGGCCTCGAACTTATTGACTATCTCGAAGTTCATGTAGGCTTTTTTATTGACCGCGATAGGTCCGTGTTTATCTTTTTTATTATGCGATTTTTCTGACATAATCATATCATAGCCGCTGAGACAATTTTTTGCAAGATATGCTATTGTAAGTAATTATTTGTTTGCAGTATTATGTTGAACCGGATTTATCTTCATTTCCCTGAATATAGTTTCTATCACCAGAACGGTGGTTATAATAATTGTTATTACATCGATAATCTGCTCCATGAGATAATCGGTCAGGTGCAAGTTACCA
>CAYSHS010000181.1:0-6896 GCA_964430845.1 uncultured Pirellulales bacterium
ATTTTACTTTTACATCTTCTAATACAGGCTCAAAATTGGCTGCTTCCGGCAGAACGGCTTTTGCAACTTTGTTATAACTATAAACATTTAAATTGTATTCGATCCTATCTTTCCATTCTGCGTTTGCTCCTGCTATCAGCAGACCAAAGAAGAATGAAGACACGATTAAAAGCCAGCTTTCGCTGAGGAAAAATTTAATCTTAGACATTTGGTTTACCTCCTGCTGGAACTTGCTTGAATAACCTATCAATAAGAGGTGCCAAAGCATTCATAAATAAAACCGAATACATCATACCTTCCGGGAGTGCTCCGACAATTCTGATAAGCATTGTTATCGTTCCGATTCCGATTCCATAAAGCCACATACCCTTTCGTGTCAATGGAGCAGTAGCCGGATCTGTAGCGATAAAAAATGCGCCGATAAATAATCCGCCGCTGCTTAGGTGATATAATGGTGACACATAATAATCTGAATCAATTAAATAGGCGATTCCGCTAAATATAAAGGCAGATATAAAAACCGCCGCGGGTATATGAATACTGATTGTTTTTCTTATAAGCAGATAAATTCCGCCGATTAATAAAGCCAGTGCGCTGGTCTCACCAAGACAGCCTCCGACATTACCGAGAAAAATGTCACCGGTTGATTTATTAAGTTCCAGAGCGCCGTATTGAGATTTCTGTGTATTCTTGCTATAAGAAAGCGGCGTAGCCTGAGTTCGAGCATCTACGACTGTACTGGCTGGGGAAATTTGCGGCATTTCAGAATCAATCGTTGCCGGAACAGTCCACGTGGTCATCATCATACCGAAAGAAGCAGTTAAAAACGCTCTTCCGGCCATAGCTGGATTGAAAATGTTCGCTCCGAGTCCGCCAAAAACCATTTTGCCAATCGCAATAGCAAAAACGCTTCCAATCACAGCCGCCCAAAGTGGAAAAGCCGGTGGAAGTGAAAAGGCAAGAATGATACCTGTGATAACAGCGCTTAAATCATCAAGAGTGTTTGCTTTCCTGCGAATCAGGTTGCAAATTCCCTCAGTTGCCATACAGGCAATCACACAAGTCGCGACAAGTGCAACCGCATGTAATCTGAAAAAAATCACAGCCGCAATCATAGCCGGAGACAGTCCGATTATTACATCCAGCATTATACTTCGCGTAGAATGTGGCTTGCTAATATGGGGTGCAAATGAAACTGTTATATCTTTAAGCATATTTTCGTTTCTCGTCGTGCTAAAATCACTATACTTCTATGGTATTTTCTTTTTCTGTCTGGCAAGATTAATTTTGCCGGTCTTTATATATCCTGTAAGTTCTATATTTGCCGGACATATATAAGTACAACAGCCGCATTCGATACAGGCCGTCATATAATAACTTTTCGCTACGTCCATCATATTATTTTTTACCGCATGAGCGATTCTTGTCGGATTCAAATTTTCCGGGCACACCGCCAGGCATCTGCCGCAGTGAATACAGGCAGTCTGGCGTTGTTCAAATTTCGCTTTACCTATCTGTTCTTTGGTTAGTACAGTAATAGCGCCGGTGGTTTTCGTTGTTGGTGTGTCCAAATCCGCAATTGCAATTCCCATCATAGGTCCGCCCATAATCACCCTTGCGGCTTGTTGCGTCACGCCGCCGCAATGCTCTATAAGCTTTCCAACTGTAGTTCCAATCGGAACATAAAAATTACCAGGCTTTGCGATTGCTTCGCCTGTTACAGTGACAACTCTGTGCGTTAGCGGCGTATCTGCTATTACTGCTTCAGCGACAGCAGCACAGGTAGCGACGTTCATTACAAGAACACCAATCATCGGGGGAATTCCGCCTGTGGGAACAAATTTTTGCAGAACCGAATTGATAAGCTGCCTTTCACCACCCTGCGGATATTTCGTCTTTACCGGAACGACTTTAATATTACTTCCACCTGATTCCGATAATGCTTTTTGCATTACTTCTATTGCTTTGGGCTTGTTATCTTCGATTGCGAAAAATACTTCTTTGCAGCCAGACGCTTTTTGTGCAAGTTTAACACCTGCGATGATTTGCTTCGTCCATTCGAGCATGATTCTGTAATCGCATGTAATATAAGGCTCACACTCGCAGCCGTTCACTATCATAGTCGTTTTTGGCGATTTCGGATTCGGCTCGACCTTTACTCTTGTCGGAAAACCCGCGCCGCCCATGCCGACAAGACCAGCTTCGCGAATCGCCTCGCAAATTTCTTTCTCTGAATATTTTTCAATATTGAAATTATCTTTAAGCTGGAAACTCCCCTGCTTTATCTGGTTATCCTGTGATGACTCGATAATTATCGCCGGAACTCTGCCTATGACCGCATGGGAACGCAATGCGATTTCTTTTACTTTGCCATCTACAGGAGAATGAACGGGAGCGGAAACAAATGAATCGCTATCGCCGACTTTCTGCCCTGCTTTTACAGTGTCTCCTTTTGCAACCAGAGGCTTGCAAATCGCACCGATATGCTGACTGAGCATTACCGCAACCTGGTCTGCTGCAAAACCATATTGTATTTCACTCTCTGCTGTCAGAGATTTCTTTTCAGGCGGATGCACTCCCCCTGGAAAAGTCATTCTTCCTAATGTCAATATATTCATATTTTAGAAATTCTAAGAAATTTTCTTAAAAGTTTATTTACCAATTTTAAAATAAGCATAAAAACCACAGTAACCAGTAACGCAATGAAAAATCCTAAAGTGGCTTGCAATTTCTGTGAAAAATGCAGAAAACTTCCACCTGCGAAAAATTTTTCAAAAACTGCAAGAGAAACAATAAAAACCACCATAGGAAGCAAAAAGGCCGCTATAGTTTTATAAAAAACAGGCGGACAATCCGAACAGCCCAAACGCCTGTAAACATCCTGGCATTCATGCTTTAGATGACAATCCTGGCAAAATTTTTCTTGTTCCATAGTTTTTATTTACCACATGCAAAAACGATTTTTATAATAAATGTTATAAGTTTTGTAAATACAATTTTCCGCAAAGAAACAAAAATATGTTTCTAAAATTCGCTCCTTTAATATGTAGTCACAAAACCTGCATTTGTTCAGGCAATTCGTCAAAACCTGGTAAAAGATAAAAAAGACTTATAAAAATACCGCTCGAGCTACCTAAATTAACAAATTTTCAAACAAACAATTGTTTTTGACGCTCGTATTTGTTATTATTCGCATATATAAAGGTAAAGCTGTAATGCTAAATTACTGAAAGCTGAAAATTAGATGTATGAAGCAACAACACAACTTCTTCAATAGTAACTCTTGATTGACACCGGGATGCCAAAATGATACATTCTGAAAAAATTCAAGCCGTATCAGAATATAAAAATAACAGGCGAAACTTTCTCAAGGGAACGCTCCTATTCTCTACCGGCGCATTACTCAGCCGACATTCGAGTGCACGAGCCGCACAGCCTGTCGCAGCGTCTTCACAAGATACCCAGACCGCGGCAGCGGCAAGGAGCAAGGTCTCATTCACTACCGGAACCGACAGGCGAGAGATGGTCAAACAGATACTCGCACCATTCAAGGACGAAATCCAAAAAGGCATACAGGGCAAGCAGATTATCATTAAGCCCAATTTTGTCGGAACTACCAACCCCCTGTGCGCGACCCACGTTGACGCTGTTAGAGGAGTCCTGGATTTCCTCAAACCAATGTATTCGGGAAAAATTATTATTGGTGAATCTTCCGCCACGCCCAATACTATGCCTGGTTTCCAGAATTATGGATACACAGACCTCGAGAAGGAATATAACGTATCACTTCAGGATTTTAATACACATTCAGGCAAGCCTTTCTGGATACTCGACAGAAATCTAAATCCCGTAGCGATTCAGGTTATTTCGGAATTCCTCGATCCAAAGAATTATTTCATTTCAGTAACACGCCTGAAAACGCACAACATTGTAATTGCTACGATGGGTCTAAAGAACATGGCCATGGGATGTCCCCTTAATGCCGGCGGCACCGGCGGCGGCAGAGGCAACAGCTCCAAGGTTGTAATGCACGGGCCGACTTCAAGATGGCTGCATTATAACTTGTACCAGGTTGCCCAGAAAGTACGCCCGCAACTGTCTGTAATTGAATCTGTCCAGGGTATGGAAGGCAGCGGGCCGATCAACGGCACACCCGTAGATCATAAAGTCGCGCTGGCCGGAACTGATTTCCTTGCGGTCGATAGCATCGGAGCGCAGCTTATGGACGTCCCGCTCGAAAACCTCGGCTATTTGAACTATTGTGCCAACGCCGGCATGGGAATTATCGACCGCGATAAAATCGACATTATTGGCGATGCAAAACCTGCTGACCACGTAATAAAATACCAGCTTGCCGGTAATATCGACCAGCAGCTCGAATGGAAACAACCTCTCCAACTCCAGGGCGGCCAGCAAGGCGGCTTCGGCAGCGGACGCACCGGAGGTGGATTCGGAGGCCAAAACTTCGGCGGTGCAAGAAGAGGAGGATAAAAAAACAAAATAATAACTTTTTTTATTATAAAAAAAGTTGCAAAAAACCCGCTCAAAGACACCGGCGGGTTTTTTTATTTTCTCAAATTGACTGATTTTCTGTATATTATTTATATAACTGTTGAATATACAATAACTTAAACACGACTTGTCATGAGCCGCACATCCTAATATCGTTTATAGGTAAACGTTTCTATTAAACATCTTGAATTACTTGGGTTTCTTCTCTGCGTTCCTCATTGCTTATAGCCGGACAAGAACCTGATTTTAACTAAGCTTTTGCAAAACTCTTGTTTTAGCTTAAAGTAGGCTATTATCAGGTTATTGACCTAAATCGAGGGATGTTATATGATGGTAACAGATAAGAAGAACACCGAAGATGTTGCGGAGGTGACTGGCGCCTGGTGGCGCTCCTGGTCTTCAAAACCAGTGTGGGGTCGATAAGGTCCCGGGTGGGTTCGATTCCCATTCGCCTCCGCCATTTTATAATTGAGCTTTGTAAAATAAAAAGAATTTACTTGCCAAAATATCGCCTGAACAAGAAAATATAGAAAAAGGCAAGCATAATATAAAGGGAATATATTTCGTATGAAAAAACCGTTAAAAATTGTTGTTGTTGCCCTTTTTCTGCTGCTCGGAGCAGCGTTATTGTGCTATGGCGCATTCTTACATTCAGCGAAAATTTCCGTGCCTGACAAGGAAAAGCCGATAGAATTGACAAAAGCCGAGCCTGCTCTTATAAAACTTGCAAGCATAGGCGGTTTAAAACGAGACGAGTCAGGGAAACTTGCTCAAACATTTGACGCACACGAAGAAGCACCTAAAGCATGCCCCACCTGATAAGCTAAAATGGAGACTATGGTGTCCATAGTCAAAAAAATTTGAAGAATCTATCTGCAAAATTCATCGGCTTGCGAATGTGGATTCAGACTTCGTTTCTGGTCGTCTGGCTGGACCCGCTGGGATTGCGCATGCACACAATGTGCTCGCCTGTGTTCCATTGTTACGCATGTCCATTATCGACATTCGCGTGCCCTATCGGTGTCATCGCCCAATTCGGCGCATTGCACATGTTCCCATTTATGGCTATTGGCCTGCTGATAACTGTCGGAATATTATTCGGGACGTTAATATGTGGCTGGGTATGTCCCTTCGGACTATTACAGGATTTGGCGAGTCATATTCCAACAAAGAAATACAACCTGCCTAAATTTACAGGCTATTTTCGCTACGTGGTTTTAGTTGTCTCTGTATTTACAATACCATATTTCTTCGGCGTCGAAGAGCACTGGCTTTCAATCTGCCGCTTCTGCCCTGCAGGAGCGATTGAAAAAAGAATCCCTGACATGGTAAGCTGGACGTTAGCAGGTCAGAAAATCAACTGGCCTGATGCGGCTAAAAGCACTGGTCTGATACTATTTTTAATAGCTATTTTATTCGTAAGAAGACCCTGGTGCAGGGTATTTTGCCCGCTCGGTGCGATATTTTCACTATTCAATCGCGTCTCTGTATTTTTCTTGAAGTTTAATCCTGAAAAATGCACTGATTGCAAAAGATGTCACAAGCTCTGCGATTATGGAATAGAGCCTGAAAAAAGCCCGAATGACCTGAACTGCATACGCTGCCTCGAATGTACAAACTGCGGCCCAAAAGCACTACAACTAAAAAATATTTTCAGTCGCTCTAAAAACAAAAAATAACCAAAGAACGGCAAACTTTTCTACTGCGGCTTCAAGCCTCTGTCGAAAATGTCATAGATGTCAAAGATGCATTGGGTGCCAAAGGTCCTTATGTACGGGATTCATATAAAAAAATGTTCTACGGACACAATTTTCATTTTAGCTGTTCCATAATTTCTATCAGCTTTTTTGTTGTAGCCAAATCCGTTGGTTTTCTAATTTCTACGGTTAGTCCTCTTGTATTTCCGTATCTTTTGCCGTTAACAAATTTGTCGATGTATTCTTTCTTTAGTTTACTGTTTATTATTAGATCTTCGGCCCTGTCAGGAAAATAAAAAGTAGTCTTAAACATATTATGCCAAACGGAAATCCAGCTTATAGTTTTTTTCTTTTTAGTCAGTTTGTACAGCCAGTTCTTTCCATCGTTATAGTAACGCCATTCGCCGCTAAAGGAAGGATACGTCTCTTTAAGAAAATCTATAAACGAATCCCAGACTGTTTTTACTTTTCCAAGATAGCGGCTCAAAACTTCATCATCAGGAAATTCTTCTTTATCATTCAAACACGGCTTATCCATAGTTATTTCCTAATTTCAAAATTGGTATCCGTCCCCGGTTTTGAATTTACCGATGTTGTTCCTGCTTCCACAAGGGATTATTTTTGAGGGTTTGCTTTATTTTCTCTTCTATTTGCTGCCAGTTGAGACCTGCATAGGCACGGGATAAC
>CAYSHS010000182.1:0-6881 GCA_964430845.1 uncultured Pirellulales bacterium
TCAGAGGATTTGTTTTAGTTGATAATTATGTTCCATTAGTATTCGTTAATGGTGCCGATGGTAAAGCAGCACAAATGTTCACCCTTGCACATGAGCTTGCACATGTATTCTACGGAAGTAGTGCGGCATTTGATTTGCGTGAAATGCAACCCGCAGATGAACCTATTGAGCAAAAGTGTAATCAGATAGCCGCAGAGTTTCTTGTTCCACAGCACATGTTGCGTCAACTATGGCCTTCTATTATGGAAGAATTGGAACCATTTCAGATAATTGCGCGTCGTTTTAAAGTTAGTGCAATCGTAGCAGCCCGTAGAGCATTGGACATAAATCTTATAAACAGAGGAGCATTTCTAAAGTTCTATAAATCTTACATAAGCGATGAACGTCGAGCAGCTAAAAGTCGTTCAGGAGGAGGAGATTTTTATGCCAATCAGAATCTGCGAGTAGGACAGAGATTTGCTTCTACTGTGATTCGGGCAGTCAAAGAAGGAAAGCTACTATACTCTGAAGCCTATCATCTAACAAATTTATACGGTAAAACATTCGACCATTACACGTCCTCTCTTGGATTTGGAGGAGCCAAGTAATGGAATACACAAGGTATGTTCTCGATGCCAACGTGTTCATCGAAGCGGCACGACGATATTATGCTTTCGATATAGCTCCTCCATTCTGGGAAAATTTGATACAGCATGCTTCAAATGGGCGACTCCAGAGTATTGATCGTGTCAAATACGAACTTGATAAAGGGAAAGATGAACTTGCAGCATGGGCAACATCCCAATTTAATGAGGCCTTTTGTTCTACTGATGAAGAAGATATTACTGAGGCTTATAGCGAAGTGATGAGTTGGGTACAATCTCAAGAACAATTCTCAGATGTAGCAAAGGCTGATTTTGCCGCTAGTGCAGACGGCTGGTTGATTGCTTGTGCAAAGTCCAAAAGATTTATTATTGTGACTCATGAAGTACTCGACCCAAGTATTAAAAGAAAGGTGCCTATCCCTAATGTATGTCAGGCATTAGATGTTAAATATGTTGATACTTTCGCAATGATGCGAGATTTGGGCATGCGCTTTTCATAGTTATACATAGTCTTTATACTTCTTGAATTAATTTATATTTTATCAGATCCTATTAATATATTATGAATAATGATGTATATAAACATGAACCTCTTGACAAAATTTTAGAGTACATTAATTTCGAGCTACTTAAAATCATTCCTGCTGAGAAAATCAAAGAACATGTTAGTAACATTGATGATGTCTACGAAAAACGAGCTGTTCTTAAGGAGTGTCGATGGAACTTTGAGAGTTTCGATCATCTTCTTTCTGTTTTTGTTGAGACTATTTCTGAAGGTTTGCATTCAGGAAAAAAGTAGAATGCTTCAAAGTAGTTAGATTTGCTGTAAAACGTAATTTCGTTGGTTGTCAATTCCCAAAAAACATCTTAGAAAAATTATTTTATTTATTTAAGGAATCAATCAAAAATGAGCAGCACATAAACTATGATATAGCTTATTGGTTGAGTGTGACTTTAAAAGATCAAATTCTGAATGACGATAATATAAATTGGCTTATTGAAAACGTATCTAAAGATGAAATTGTTTTGAACAGATTATTACGCTATCCAAAATGGAATAGGTTAATAGAACAATGGGCAATTCAATCGGTTGAAACCGAAATAATTGAGGGGAGAGAGTCTGAGTTATATGGGATACTAATAAAAGATAAAATCCCAGATATCTTAAGAAACAAAGATAGTGAACAATTAGCTTGGGGAATTTACTATTCGAAGAATGATAAAGATACAAAAGAGAGACTTTTGTTGAATATAGCAAGTACATCCAATTACCGCTCAATTTGTGAGATATCATATCGGCTTAATCTTCCGAATGTCGTTAAAGCATTAGCGAAACTAAACGAAGAAGAGTAAAAATCAATTTTACCCTCCAAAGAAGCAGATTTTCTTGAAAAACGGATCATTTTAAGATATAGTAACAACCATTATCAATAGTTGTGTTGGATTCCTGGTTTTTGAGGAATGACTATCGAAGAAATTTCAAATATTACAGCAAGGAGTTTTTATAGTGGCTAAAAGTTACAATATAGCGGTTATGCCCGGTGATGGAACCGGGCCGGAAGTTACGGCTGAAGCGGTTAAAGTATTGAAAGCCGCAGCAGATAAATTCGGTTTCAAAGTCGAACTTACTAATTTCGATTTTGGTGGTGAAAGATATAAAAGAACAGGCGAAACCCTGCCGGATAGCGGCGTAGAAGAGCTTCGTAAATTCGATGCGATACTGCTCGGTGCTATTGGTCATCCTGATGTAAAACCTGGTATTCTGGAAAAAGGAATCCTTCTTAAAACAAGATTCGAGCTTGACCAGTATATCAATCTTCGACCAGTGAGACTTTATCCGGGAGTGGCTACACCGATAAAAGATAAAGGGCCGGACGATATCGATTTTACAGTCGTACGTGAAAATACCGGTGACGCATATACCGGCACAGGCGGTTTCACAATGAAAGGAACGCCCAATGAAGTAGCGGTTCAGTCAGCCGTGTACAATCGTTTCCAGGTTGACCGCTGTTTGAAATACGCTTTCGAATACACAAAGAAGTACGGCAAAAAAGCACGCGGAAAGAGTGATAAAAACACTCTCGCTCTATGCGGCAAGACAAATGTTCTCACATATATTTATGACTTGTGGGAAAGAGCTTTCCATGAAATGGGCAAGAAGGAATATCCTGATATTTGCAGAGATTATTACCATGTTGACGCGACCTGTATGTGGTTCGTCAAAAATCCTGAATGGTTCGATGTGATTGTAACCGGTAATATGTTCGGTGACATTATTACCGACCTCGGAGCAATGATTCAGGGCGGCATGGGAATCGCAGCCGGTGGAAATATTAATCCCGAAGGTGTAAGCATGTTCGAGCCTATCGGCGGAAGCGCACCGAAATATACAGGTTTGAATGTGATTAATCCTTTGGCGGCTATTTGCGCGGCTCAAATGATGCTCGAACATTTAGGCCAGGAACAGGCAAGTAAAAAAATAGAAGACTCTGTAAAATTCGTTACTGCCAATAAGATGAAATCACTTGCAGCAGGAAAAATGGGTTACTCAACAACAGAAGTCGGCGACCTTGTAGCTGTAAAAGTTGCTGAGTAAATAATAAGTTAAATATTTTCGAAAGGGCTTTCATTGTGAAGACCCTTTTCATTTTAAACTAATCAACTATAGTGACAATACCATTGATAGCATCGACTTGAACAGTCTGGCCGGTTTTGATAATCCTTGATGCTGAGCCAACATTCACGACAGCAGGAATACCATATTCTCGTGCGACTATGGCGCCATGCGATAAGACACCACCCATGTCCATAACCACACCGGCAGCGGTTATGAAATAAGGAGTCCATGCGGGATCGGTAGTGGGAGCGACAAGAATTTCGCCCGGTTCGACATGTTCGTTGTCTTCCGTTCGTAAAATTACTCGAGCCTTTCCTGTAACAATACCGGGACTAACTGCAATACCCTTGAACTCTGTTACAGTTGCATCGATTCGCGGCTGAACATACTTTTCGGGATCGAAACGTCCTACAACAACAGGCGGTGGAGTTACTGCTTTATTTTGTTCGTATTGGGCAAGGCGTTCAGCAACACGCGCACTGATATCTGCGTTTGGTTGGCCATTTGCGAGCTGTTCTATCTCCGACAATTCCAGGAAAAATACATCATCTGTACGATTTAGAATTCCTGCCTGCTCAAATCGTTTACCCAGGACGAGGAGAATCCGCTTTAAAGCAGCGATAAGACGGATAAACTCATTCTTCCAGTTCTCTCTATCCGCTGCAACCTTGGCGGCACCTTTCAGCGACCAGTTGAACAAAACTCGCTTCATTGGATTTCTCAAACGTTGATTGCATTGTCTGACTAATTCCTCTCTTTCTAAAGCAAGTCGCCGATGATTCTCTACCGGATTAATATCTTTAATCGAACGAAGATAGTTTCTGACAAGGTCAAGTATGTAATCAGGCCGCTCAGACCAGCGAGCGTTGAAAATTTCAATTTCGCCCCGGCAATGATGACCGTGTTCAGACATGAATTGGTCCCAGGCATCGAGAAAGACTTTGCCATGCTCGGTTAGCATAAGTTTTTTATGTATTTCAGACCATGGATTACCAGTCATCAATATACTCTCGGTTTGTGTATCTGTATGTGCCAGTTCCGCTAGTCGCCACATATCCAGTCCCGCTTCAGTATCTGCCATACCGCCTTGTGCCGCCATGAGTCGATAGCCTAAATGAAATTCCTGATCTCCCAACCATTTTCGGCAGGCTCGATCGAATACCATCATTTTCGGTGCACTTGTGAACAAGTACATAAGGTCTATATCGGCCAATTTTGTCAGGTTTGTACATACTGTATTGGCAAGTTCGGCGTTACTCATGTTCTCTAAATAAAGACGACGCAGTTCATCGGTACCTATTCTTACCCGAGCACGGGCACGCTCTCCCTTTGCAGGCGAATATCTCAAAAGAGAACAGATAATCCCTGGCCAGGAAAGAATATACTTAGGCCAACTGAAGCCGAGGTCAGGTACATCTTCGTCGCAGATATCATATTCACCAAGCTCGAATCTCTGATGCTGCTCACCCCCGAAGACATTGTTCATAGCGGCGGCTTTATCCGGGGAAATAAACGGTTGGGCAGCGGCAAGACCGAAGTTGATATTGAAGTAGAGCCGGCCTGCTACCAATCCTGTTATAGGAGACCGACTTACGTCAGCGCCAAAAAAGTGGAAAAGATTACCAAAAAGCGATTCGAAAGAAGACACAATGGCCGAATAAGTCATCGGTGTCATAACATCTGGAACGACTTCACCAAGATTGACATTAGTCCAGACTTGCTTGTCTTCCCATGATTTAGGTTTGCCAATAGCGGTAATCGGCCTGGTTTGAAGAAACCAAATCTTTTCATTACTAACGGCCCATTCGATATCCTGCGGACAGCCAAACTCTTTCTCAATTTCCCTAACATAACGTGCGAGTTTTCGTGCGGATTTTAAATTCAACGAGGGCTCATCAGATACAAGATTCATGCGAATTAATTTTAGATTTTTCTTTCGTAACAGAATGCGATCCGGCTGAACTTTGCCTGAAACGAGAGCTTCACCCAGGCCGCGGCACGATTCAATTACAATCCGACTTTGACTGCCGGTGACAGGATCGAGGCTGAATGCCACACCGGCAGATTCCGGTTCGATTTGCTTTTGTATGATAACCGACATCTTGATTTGCTGATGGTCAAAGTTATATTGCTGCCTGTATTCATAAGCTCGCAACGTCCATAAAGAAGCCCAGCATTTTTTGATTGCGTCAAGACATTTTCCAAAATCATCGATATTCAAAAAAGTATCATAAAGACCGGCAAAGGAATGACCGGGCAGGTCTTCGGCTGTGGCTGACGACCTGACAGCCATGTAATCTGCATTAAGTTTTTTGTAATGCGTGTATAATTGTTCTTTGAGCATTTCAGATACTTGTGATTTAATTATGGCCTGGCGAATATTTGAAAGAATCCGATTTTTCTCTTCAGAAGCAGCGTCTTTGAGTTTGACTAAATCGATATTCAGCCAGGACGTTATTTTATTTGTATTAAGGTGCTCAGTATATGAAATGCCAGTCACACAAAAACCGTCTGATACATTAAGTCCGAAACGTTTTAATTTGGTGAGATTTAAAGCTTTACTTCCAACCAATGCAAAGTGATTGGTCTGAACAGAATCCAAATCGATAACAAAATTTTCCTCTGTCATAGATTGCCTGCTCTATCTGCATCTATATTGGTTCAACTATTATGATTATTCTCCTTAATTATATGATTATAAGGTAGAAAAACAATAGTGTTCTTTCTGTCCGGGTGGATTTTGGGGGGTTCTCAGCTACAAAAGTTTGATTAAAAATCGTTTATTTGGTATATTATCATTCGATTATGCCGGCTAACTTAACACCAGATTATTTGAAGGCTGAGCAGTGGTTCAAGACGGCCACTACGAACGAGGAGAAAATCCTTGCGCTGGAAAAAATGCTTCAGGTTATTCCCAAGCACAAGGGTACGGAGAAACTCCAGGCCGAGCTTAAAAGAAAGCTAAGCCATTTTAAAGATGCGGCAGCTTCTCAAAAGAAAAGCGGCTCGCATACCGATATTTTCCATATTCCAAAAGGCGGAGCAGGCCAAATAGTTTTATTAGGTACACCCAACAGCGGCAAAAGCTCTATTGTAGCCGCTATGACTAACGCGAAAGTGAACGTTGCAAGTTTTCCTTATTCGACTAATGCACCCGTGCCGGGTATGGTGGAATTCGAGGATATAAAAATTCAATTGGTAGATATGCCGCCGATTACGGCGGACGTAGTCGCTCCGGGACAGGTGGGGACATATCGCAATTGTGATATAATCGCGATTGTTATCGACCTGTCTTCGAACGTGGACGAACAGTTGAAAGTGTGCCTGGACTTTCTCGAATCGAGAAATCTTCTTATCAGTAATGAAACGCAAGCTACCGACGAAAATGGTAATGTCTTAGGAAAGAAAGCTTTTTGTATTTGTACCAAAGCAGATATTGCCAGGCCGGGAGCACTCGAGCATTTGAAAAAATCCTGCAAATATCCATTTGAATTTGTGCCAATAGCCGCCGAGGAGTTCGAAGGACTGGAAGAACTTTCTCAGAAAATGTTCGAGCTTCTCGAAATAATACGTATCTACGCAAAGCCGCCGGGCAAACCGGCTGATATGGCTGATCCATTTACAATACCAATCGGCTCAACTGTAATGGACCTTGCTACACACATCCATCGTCATATGGC
>CAYSHS010000183.1:0-6863 GCA_964430845.1 uncultured Pirellulales bacterium
GTTTTATTGAAATGTCATTGGGTTTTCTTGTAATCACTGTTATTGCCATATATATTATTCTTATTATGAAGCGTCTGCATGTGCCATCAAAAGGGGATCCGATTATTACTATTGCAAAATTGTTAATTATCAATTGTGCTCCGGCATCTTTCTTATTTGGTTTTTTAGGGATTTTTTTTGATAAACGTAAATTGCTTGCAATTATAACAACCTGTGTTGCAGGGATACCTTCATATTTTATTATATATAGTTTTATTGATCTGTTACATTGAGAAAAGGAATAGATTCAATATTTCCGAACTTATTTCTTCTGGTCAAAATCGAAATAAATTGTTAAAATTTCACTGAAAACAGGTGAAGTTATGAGTGAAAAGAAGTTGTTTGCCATAGGGCCGGCGGCAAAAAAAGCTGGAATTTCCCGGCAATCTCTGCAATATTATCTAATGGTCGGGCTTTTGGAACCTTCTGAAATAACCCGGACGGGTCGCAGGCTGTTCGACCAGAAGACTGTAGAACGAATAAAACTGATAAAAAAACTCAATAACAGCGGCTATCCTCTGCGTGCCATAAGGGAACTGTTTATGGAAGGCCGCACTGATTTGAAAGGAAGCAAATAGTGAGCGACTATGAAGTAAAGCAAAAGAGACGCAATATTGTCGTAGGTTTGTTTGTTATCATTGGCTTAATTGCGCTTATTTGGCTCATATTCAAATTCCAGGATTTGCCGGGATTTGTTACTGAGCTTGATTCCTTTGAAGTTTATGTGCAGTTTCCCACTGCGCCTGGTGTTCAGAAAGATACTCCTTTGCAGTTTTGCGGTTACCAAATAGGCAGAGTTACCCATGTGCAGCCGCCGCAAATAAGACCGGATTTAAAAACAGGGGAGAAATATTATCAAATAGTAGTGGTTTTAAGCATTTATAATCAATATAAAACTATACCTTCGAATGTAGATGTGAAGATGATGATGAGAGGTTTGGGAAGCAGCTATATCGAGTTCGATGAGCAGCCGGATAGGCCGCTTGTCAGGCTTGATCAGAACGACCCAAACTCGGTATATTTATTACCAGGCGCATTGCTGCAGGGTTCTACTGGTACGACAAGTGAGTTTTTCCCGGAAGAGAGCCAGAAAAAATTAGATGAGCTGATTAACGGAATTTCAACGTTCGTGGATAACGCAAATAAAATTATAGGCAATACGGAAAATCAGAATAACTTAGAGAAAACCCTCGCTAATCTGGCGGCAGCTTCGGAGCAGGTTAAATTAACCTTGGATGCGATAGAGAAGCTTGCCGATTCGGGAATAGGAACTCTTGCTCATGCCGAAACCAAAATAGATGAAATAGTTACTGCCGCGAATGACACTTCAAAAGATATTCGGGAATTTGTTAATACCGGAACAGAAGTTCTCAAAAACACCGACGAAAGAGCAGGTGACATCACCAAGGTGCTTATTGTAACAATAGAAGAGCTTGGCAAGACCAGCGCACAGCTCAGGTTAGTTATGGAGAAAGTCAATAACGGACAGGGCACGGTAGCCAAGCTTATTAATGATCCAATGTTGTATGATAAGCTGGTTGAAGATACGAAACAGCTCGAAGAAGTGCTAACGTCTTTGAAATCTGTTATAGATAAAATCCAGGAAAAAGGATTGGGCAAGGTCTGGTCAGGAAGCAAGTAGTGCTGATATAGAGTTGTATATCATATAATGAATTTAGTTAAGGAGTTCTGCAAAATTGAAGTTAGGCATACTTAAAGAAAGAAAAAATTTCTTCTTTTTAATTTTTTCTTTCTTTAACAATTAATGTAAGTCCTTTAAGGTTAATAAGTTATTGTTAAGCAAAGATTGTATGAAGAAAATCTTAAAACAGATTTTCTTCAAATCAATGTATGCCTAACTTCAATTTTGCAGAGGCTTTTGGATTTAGTTATAGAAAGGAATTTTAATATGATTCTCCCGGGTCCTGTTAAAAAACTTCTCGCGATTTTCAGGGGAAGCGTTTCGCCATTATTTATTTTCCTGTCAATATTACTCGGATTCTGGTTCGGCATGATGCCTGGCTTTTCGGGTTTTCATATTCTGCTAATAATCATAATACTGATATTGAATGTTCATATCGGGTTGTTCCTTTTATCAGCAGCTTTTGGTAAGGGTCTGTGTTTCGCGGCAGCTCCCATATTGTATTATGCCGGTATTTGGTTACAGGGTAATCTTACGGGAATGTACCGCTTTCTTGGGTCGCTGCCTGTTATCGGGTTGACTGATTTCAGCACATACGCGGTTGCAGGCGGATTTGTTATTGGTCCGATTGTCGGAATCATAATCGGGCTTCTCGTAGCACGCTCTGTAATCACTTTTCGCAGGATGATGCTCAAGATAGATGAAAAGTCCGAGACGTTCAGAAAATGGTATTCCAAAACATGGGTACGGATTCTGGACAGGATTTTAATCGGCAAGCGCACGAAAGACGTCAAGTCAATGTTTGCGAAAACAAAATATATTCGCAAAGCCGGGGCAGTTTTGGCAATACTGGTCATAGGTGGAATTTTATTAGCAGCGCACTTTCTGAAAGACACAAAAATAAAAGACTATGCCGCCGAAAAAATGACGAATGCCAATGGCGCAGAAGTGGATATCAATGAATTGGGTCTTTCCCTGCTTAATGGTACAGTGTCAGCCGGGGGAATACAGTTTACCGACCCGGAAAATCCTTCTAACAATCATCTTTCTATCGGAACTATTGCGTCTGATGCGAGCGTTTATAATTTATTTTTGGGTAAAGTTTATATGGATAAGGTCGAAGTATCTGATGTCCAATTTGACCGGAAACGTTCAAGTCCGGGGAAACTTGCAGAACGTGAGGTCAAACAAGAGAGGGAAGATTTCGATCCTAACAAGTATAAATTAGGCACCGATGAATTTGCAAAACTTGATAAATATTTCAAAGATGCACAAGCACTGAAAGAAAAGCTTCAAAAAATTCGCAAGTATTTACCGAGCGGCAGGGGAAAAGAGCCTGGTGAAGCCAAACCTGAGCCAAAACAGGTTCCGCAAAAGTATCTCGATTATCTTACCGCAAGGGCATCAGCGCCGGTATCTCCTCGTTTCATGGCAAAAGAGGCGATACTTGACAAAGTCAAAATGTCATCGGAACTTTTTGGCAGCAGTAAAATAGAGCTTTCCAACCTGAGTGACGCTCCTGAAGCGGCCTGCCTGCCTGTTAAAATAGATATAAGCTCATTGGAAACTCCTGCTTCGATGAATATAACGATCGATTATAGTAAAGAGATTCCCGACCTTACAGGCACATTCAGCGCTTTCGATTTATCTAAGCTGCAGTCATCGATGAGCAGTGATTCAGGGATTTTATTCAAATCAGGCACAGCCTCAGGCACATTCAGCGGGACTGCTACGCAGGATGCGATTGACGTAACGCTGAATCTTGATGTTAAGAATCTCGATGCTGAAGGACAGGGTAAAGGTGTTCTCGGCCTGGGCCGGGAGGCAACAACAGAAGCTCTTAACGTTTTGGATAATTTAAGCACAACGATAAAAATTGTCGGCCCTGTAGCGGACCCTCGAATTGTATTCGACGTCGGCAGTCTCAGGAAAACATTCGACCAGGCTGTTAAAAACAGGCTGGGTAAAGAAGTTAAAAACAGGATTGGTGGAAAAATCGATGAGCAGATCGGCGATAAATTACCGGATGGAATTAAAGGTACGATTAGTGATGCAAATGGAATATTAAAAGGACTGGGCGGCTTGTTGGGCGGTAACAATAAATAAAGACCAATGACCATCGGCTGGTCTTTGGTCTTGTGACTTTATTCTTTTGTTTCGTATACTGGATTAGTGAGACTGCATTTTTTGCGTCTGCTCATTGTTAATAATATCTTCCGGTAACTGGCTCAGTGTCCAGTAAAGCTGGACGGTCCTGATTGCCTCGAGGAAGTTTTTATAATCCGCAGGTTTTACAATATAGCCTGCGACGCTGAGATCGAATGCCTGAAACCTGTCCCATTCATCTTTGGATGTAGTCAAAATGACTACCGGTAGTCTTCTCAGGTCAGCATCGGCTTTTGCGATTCTTAAAAACTCAACGCCGTTCATTTTTGGCATATTCAAATCCAAAATTATTACGCATGGTTTTTCATTTGCCTCATCCTGTAAATATTCCAGGGCTTCTTCGCCATTGGAAGTATGCACGAGCTGATTGGTGACTTTCAGGTCTTTAAGCGCTCTCTTTAGAGTCATTGCATCGACTCTGTCATCTTCAACTAACAATATTGGTTTCATACTCCTCATTTTTAATCCCCATTTCTTGTTTTAATAGTGAGAAAAAGAACGTGCTTCCATGTCCCGGTGTTGATTCCACCCAGATCTTTCCCCCGTACAATTCCACGATTTTCTTTGTAACAGTCAGCCCGACTCCCGTGCTTTCAAAATCATCCCTTGCTGATAAGGTCTGAAAAATCTGGAATATTTTCTTAAAGTATTTTTCCTCGATGCCCGGGCCGTTGTCGGCAACGCTGAATATCCACGAATCAGCGTCTTCTCTACATTTTATTGTAATTTGTCCTTCAGGTTTATCCATATATTTTATAGCGTTGCTTAGAAGATTCTGGAAAACCTGCATGATGCGTGTTTGCTCGCATTCAATGACAGGCAATTCGTCTTCGATGGTAATTTTAATGCTTTCAGGCGCGGAGAGCATATCGATAATTTCCGGAACAAGCTCATTGAGATTAACCGGAGTATGCTGCTCCTCGGCCCGGCCTACTCTTGAGTACTGAAGAACACCCTCAATCAGGTTGTGCATTCTGTCAACTCGTGAGGAAAGCAGCCTCATCTGCTCTTTGCCGTCATCATCGAGCTTGTCTGAATAATCTTTCGTTATCCATTCTGTCAGGGTGCTGATTCCGCGCAGAGGAGCTTTCAAATCATGCGAAATAATATATGCGAAATCTTTAAGCTCCTCGTTGGTCTTTTCAACCGTTTCGAGAAGCTTTGCCCGTTTTGTTTCAGCCTTTTCGCGTTCGAGGACTTCCTTTTTAAGAAGCTCATTTGCGGTGATAAGGTCTGAAGTGCGATGTTTTACACGCTCTTCGAGGTCGTCCCTGGCTTTAACAAGCTCTGTGTCACGATGCTGTATTTGTTCCAGCATCTCGTTAAAAGTATTAATAAGCATGCCAACTTCGTCATTGGTGCGACTGACTGCACGAGTCGAGTAGTCTTTCATTTGAGATACGTTTTTCGCCGTACAGGCAAGCTCCAGGATCGGCTCTGAAATAATTCTTTGAAGTCTCGATGATACAAAATAAGCGGCGAAAGATGCCAGAGCCAGAACGCCGATAATGATAAGAATATTTGTTTCAAGCATCGCATACATCGGATGCAAATCAGCTTTCAGGCAAACAGAACCAATAATTTCCCCGTCAAGCTTGATGTTTCTAACAACAGTCAGGAATCCCTTATCGAACTGATAACCTGCCCCCTGGATTTCAGCTGGTTCTATTTTATTCTCTGTCGGGGAGTATTTTGCAAATATCTTTCCGTCATTTTTATATACATATGCACAAACGATAGAAGGCTCAACATGAAGCGCTTTAAGTATCTCCTCTGTATCCTGCTGGTCATTGAAAGCAAGTGCGGCTTTGCAGTTTTCCGCTATTAATTCAGCATGTGTTGACAAGCGATTAACCATGTCGTTATGGATATCGGTCCATTCCCACATCATGTATCCAATCCCGACAAGTATAAGTGCAGCCAAACATGTTAGCATTGTAATTGCTATCAATTTCTGTTTTATCGTCATGTTTCTTAAAATAAGCATAATTGTATTGTATTTTTTAACAATAGTTTTGCAAAAATTCAATTTTAAGCCGAATTTTACGTTTCAATCTGTTTGTTTGGCAATACTTCAAATATAGCACACAGCATTGGTCTTTATTTAGATTCATCGTCAATTACTTTTTGTGCCAGGCGCAGAAGCTGTGACCTTATTATTAGTTTGGATTTTTTTGCGGCACTTAGGTTTATCTCAAAACGAACTTTATTATCCTCTAAAAGGAAATTGATAATTCCCCCTGCTTTGAGAAAGTCTTTCGTTTCTCCAACAGTTAATACATTATTGTTTTTGACTATATCTATAATATCAGCAAGGTTGTCTTTTTCAGAGGAGCAGATAAAAAGAAGATGGCATTTCTTCATTTCATCGGCTGTTTTTTCGAGGTCGTCGCTATTTTTTTCAAGCTCACTGAAACTTTTAAAGTATTTGATAACAGCCTCCTGACCTTTTACTTTTTTATCTTTAACAGGCTCGAAAGCATCCCCAAAAGTATTTTTGCCTATAATCCCGACAATTGTTATTTTGTCATCATTAGCGGTTCTGTCTTCCGGCCAATCCACGAATTTAATAAAATTATATAAAAATGCTGCTTTTATCTTATACTCGAGAGCCTGGGATGAATTTGACTGGTCCTGGGCAGTAACCAATACAACTGGATAAAAGGCGGCCAATATGATAGTTATATACTTGTGTTTTGTCATTTCTATCGCTCTCCCAATGGTATATTCCAGAGCAGTTTGTTTTTGTGGTTCATCGATAGTATTTGATTCATGTTATCTGGTTTATTTAACAAACAATAATTACTAAATTCCCAAAATAATCCCCAATTATATTTTTAAACATTTATCCTTACAAGCTATCGGCAGGTTAATAATTGAACTTTTGTAAAAATGAGAAAAGGCATACTTTGGAAAGAAAAATATTTTTCTTATTTTTTTTTAAAAAATTTTTTTTATTTTAATAGCTATAGTTTGAAGTATATTTTATTGTATAAATTGATGTTTTTTTTTGTTT
>CAYSHS010000184.1:0-6850 GCA_964430845.1 uncultured Pirellulales bacterium
AATTAGCATATTCTAACTTAGTTATGAAATCAAGCCAACAGATGAGCAAATCGAAATTTATTTTTCCCGCTTCAGGCAGGCAGCGAGTCATAGCCGCTATCGTTTTCGCAGTTTTGAGCGTGTTTTTCGGCACTTTTGCTATCGCCGGAAATTACAATGTCGATATGGGTCAATATTTCGGAAAATGCGGCTTTAAGGCAATGTATCACCTTCCATGTCCAACCTGCGGCTATACAAGCGCGATACTAACATTCGTTCAGGGAAAAATCCTAAATGCCTTTAATATTCAGCCTGCATGTGCGTTGATTTGTTCTGTTTTAGTTTTCATTGGCATCATATCATTCATAATTGCGATTTTCGGCATAAATTTCAGGTTTATAAGCAGGCTTTTCGCTGAAGTAAAAATCCCCCATATAATCATCGCCTTAATCATTATCATCATCTCCGGCTGGGCCGTAACTCTCGCAAGAGCTGTTGCTCAAAATTATTAACTCGTGAGTTGTAACTCGTAGTCTTGAAAACGCTTTCCAGAAAATAAATCTCCCAAAGTGTTTGAAGAAAATTTCTTGACATAGATAGAAACAGGAGAATACTATTATAAGTGTATTTAATCCTTATAAGGATTAAGTATCGCGTATCCGCGTATTGTGTAATATCGCAGACAGGTTTTTGGCCTTGTCTAACCCATGCAATACACATCACGCATGACGTATCACGACTATTTTATGGAGTATTCTTATGGCTGTTGCAGCAGAAACTTGTCCGCAGTGCGGCGGGTCAATCGCCCATGGATACGGTAACCAGGTAACTTGCCAGTACTGCGGGTCATCTCTTGTCAGGCTAAATCAGACACCTCCACAAATCCCGGGCGCACCTCCTCCGGTTCCAGGCGCAGATCATGCCGCCGCAGCGAGTATGTGGGGAGTCCGCATGAAAAGAGCTACTTATACCGATGTCAAGAGCGGCATGGTCGCCTGGCAATGGCTAATTCCGGCAGATTGGGAATTCAAGGGCGATGTTTGGTGGCGCGACAGTGCAACTATGCCTGCGATTCCATCTTTTCGTGCATGGAATCCAAATGGTTCTGAACAAATCGAATGGCTCCCGACAATTCCCTGTATATGGCATAAAACTCGTTTGTCTGAAGCTCTTAGTAAATGGACTCCCAAATCCCATTTTTTCAAAGAAGATGGCATTGAGTCACGTGCACCACAGACATCACTTGAGGTACTGCACGGTCTCGTGGTTCCCCGATACAGGGGGCCGCTTGGAGATGTAGACGCAGGCTCTCCTGGTTCAGAGCAAACTGAAATATCTGAATCTACCTCTAAGGCAAAGTTTTCAGACTTTTGGAATATGAGCGGCGGATGGAAAGATTACTATAGCAAAGAGAAAATAAAGCAGCGTATGGAACTAAGTAAGGAGCTGATTAAGAAAATACCAGGCGTCGAATCCGCAAAAAAAGGTTTGAAAAATCTAATATCTCCTCGCTATAAACCTTATGGCGTGCCTGTTCGCATTGTAAAAGAGGAATTAATGCCCAAGCTGGCTCTGTCTTTGCAGGGCGGTCAGGAGGACGTGTTTAATCCACTTTCATCTGATGGCGCCAGGATTCGTATCAGTTATAACCTTGATGGCAAGCAAATGGAAGAAGATATTTTCTGCGTTGTCACAAAAGTTGTTACTCAGACAGGCTTAGGCCTTTTTAAGCAGGAAAATATTTTCTGGATAGCTGAAGCATTGTATGCGTTTCGAGCATCAGCGGGGAATCTCGACGCGGTAGGGCATGCGTGCATGGCTTCGGTAAAATCATTTAAGATGAATCCAAGATGGCTCCAGTTCTGCCAGATGGAGAGCCAGAGAATTATAAAAGAGCGTGAGATGATAGCAAAAATGATGCAGCAGATGGCGGCAGACCAGCGACGTAACCTCCAGAGACTTGGCGACCTGTCACACTCAATCAGCCAGGCAAGTGACAGTATTATGGACGGATACTGGGCACGCTCGGCAGCTCAGGACCGAATGCACGACAACTGGACTGAAGCATTCCGCGGCGTACAATCGTATAACGACCCGACTTCAGATTATAGTCCGCAGCTTCCGGGAGGTTATGATCATGCCTGGGGTAACGGCCTGGGTGAATATATTGTATCGAATGACAACTTGTTTGATCCGAACCTGTATTCGAATAATAACTGGCAGGAATTGCAGCCTGGAACATAATAGATTTTAAAATGTGATATAAGAGATGACAGGAGAGCAATATGGGACTGTTTGACAAAATACGCGGCGAATTTATTGATATTGTCGAGTGGACTGATTCGTCCAATGATACGATGGTATATCGTTTCCAGCGATACAACAACGAGATTAAAATGGGAGCAAAGCTCACTGTACGAGAGGGTCAGGTTACCGTTTTTGTCAACAAGGGACAGATTGCGGACGTGTTCGAACCTGGTATGTACACGCTTGAGACAGACAACCTGCCAATCCTGTCAACTTTAAGAGGCTGGGTGCATGGTTTCAATAGTCCATTCAAGGCGGAAATATATTTTGTAAGCACGAGACGCTTTACAGATTTGAAGTGGGGCACACAACACCCGGTTACTTTACGTGACGCCGAGTTTGGTCCGGTGCGTCTGCGCGCTTTCGGGACTTATGTCATCAAAGTTGTCGATCCGCGTGCTTTAATCCGTGAAATCGTGGGAACGGATGGTCACTTTACAACAGGTGAAATTTCCGAACAGTTGCGAAATTTAATTGTCTCACGTTTTGCAGGCGTTATAGGCGAGAGTAAGATACCAGTGCTCGACCTCGCCGCTAATTACGAACAACTGGGAAACTTCGTTACGAATAAAATCAAGCAGGATTTCGCTAACTATGGATTGGAGCTTTCTACAATGCTGGTCGAGAGCATTTCTCTTCCCGATGCAGTCGAGGAGGCACTCGACAAACGTACAAGCATGGGCGCAATCGGCGACCTTCAAAAATATACCCAATTCCAGGCTGCCAATGCGATGGAAGAAGCAGCAAAAAATTCCAATGGAATGGCAGGCGGCGGAATGGGCATGGGGATGGGATTTGCGATGGCCAACCAGATGGGTCAGGCAATGGCTGGTCAACAGGGACAAGGCCAGGCTGCTGCTCCACCTCCCCTGCCTCAATCAGCAAAATACTATGCAGCTCTGGGAGGTCAACAAGCAGGTCCGTTTGACGTACCTGCATTGCAACAACATGTTCAAAACGGCCAATTAACTCCACAGACTTTAGTCTGGCGCGAGGGAATGAGCACCTGGATACCTGCTGAGCAGGTCGCAGAGATAAAAACACTATTTAACGCATCCCCGCCACCACTTCCTTCATAGCTATAACAGAACTTTTGCAAAAACTTGAATTAGAAGGTTTTAGAGCTGTCGAGGATGAAATTTACTGGACCGTCATTAATACTGGAAACGTGCATGTGTTCGCCGAAAATACCTTTCTCGACGGGAACGTCACTGGTACTTATGAGTTGTGCGACTTTTTCGTACAATTGCTGCGCTGTTTGAGGGTCAGCAGCGGCATCGAAGCCGGGACGCCGGCCTTTTCGACAGTCGCCATGAAGCGTGAAATTACTGATAAGCAGGATTGAGCCGCTTATGTCCTGAACGTTGAGATTCATTTTATCCCTGTTATCAGCAAAGATACGCAGGTTCACGAGCTTATCGGACATAAACTGGGCATCGTTTTCTGTATCACCTTTGCCTACGCTCAAATACACCAGAAGCCCCCTGTCGATATGCCCAACTGTTTCGCCGTTCACTTTAACCTGTGCTTCCAGAACCCGCTGACAAATAAAACGCATGTAGATTTCCCTGCTATTATTCGTTATCGACCTCGTCTGCCTCCGGTCGTTCCTCTTCCTGCCGGCATATTCTGGAAGGGAGTTTCGGCCATGTTCATAGGGTCTCCTGTATTCAACATTCCTTCCTGTATTCCGGGTATAGGCTGCATTATCGAATCCTGTTGATCCTGCAGGTCTTTCTCTAACTCTTTTTGTAGCTCATCGAATCTCTGCTGCCTGGCAACCAGAAGTCCATCTATAGCCGCAAGTGTTTTTTCAGCTTTTTCCTCTGTTGCAACCTGTTTAATTGAAGTAATATCAGAAATAACCATACTGTTTATAGTGTTCATCAAGCTTATTCTGCCGCTCAGGTTCTCAACGTTTGCATTCAGCCACGTATCAACTTCGTTTTGTGTTTCAGTATCATATTTATTTTCCTGTGCTTGTGCATTTGGCTGTGTTTCAACAGTAGTATTGGTTGAACGCCTGTTGCTGCTTCTTGTTGTTCTTGGGGTAGTTGTCGTTCTGCTGCCGCCCCTGCGTGAATTTGTGCTTGTTGTCGTCCTGCTGTTTTGTCTTTCCTGCTGGTCTATTTGGTCTCTTACTTCCCTATTAATTTTTAGAAAGCGTTCTCTTCTCGTTTTTTGAATTTGCTCAGCAGACTCAGAGGTTTTCTGTGCTTTTTCCTCGTCTGCGATTTTCTTTATAAAATCAATTTCAGCTTCGTATTGACGTCTTACTGCAAGATTAAGAGCAGTCCTGTTATCGTCTTCTGTCTTTCGCCATTGATTCATTTCGAGCCGGCTGTCATCTGCTACTTCTCCAACAGCTTTTTCAAGACCTTCATACTTCTGTAACCTGGCTTTGACTTCGTTTGGATCCAGGTTTAAATCATTTGTAAAAGTTGAAGGCCTTATAGCGGGCATATCAATATTAACAGGCCGGTCGGGATTTGCAAAATCGGGATTCATTCCATTTTCTCCCTGAAGATTATTCATTCCCTGCGGCATCCCCCTGCCATTACGATTAACCACTGTGCCCGTATTTACACCAGTTGGCATTGAGGCATTGTGCTGAACAAGAAAATTGCTGATTGTTGTCAGTCCAATTTTTTGAGCAATAGATAAAGCGTTTTCACCGTTATTATCTGTTATATTTACATCCGCTCCATTTTGAATTAGGAACTCAACTGCATTACGCTGTCCTGATTCGACGGCCAAATACAACGGAGTTTGTCCTGATGTATCCCGGGCGTTTATGTTCGCCTTGTTTTGAACAAGCAATGTAGCTACATCACCTCTTTGTAATCTTACAGCCATATGAAGTACGGTCCAGCCTAACTGGTTTGTTGCATTGATATTTGCTCCGCCCGAAATTGCTGCTTGTACCTGGTCTAAAGTACCTTCCGCAATTGCCTGAAAGAGAGCTTGATCAGGTGAGGTTTGAGCAGATAAAAGCGTCACGAAAATAAAAAAATAAAGTGAAAAAACAATCGATATGGAAAAGAATCGCCGGTTCACGATACATCCTCCTGAAAAATTTTTCTAAAAAATCAAATTTTAATACTGTTACAACGGTTTATTATACAATATTCTGTTGTTTTTCTTAACAATAAAATTCTTTGAATTATTTTCCCCCATTTAGTATTTTTCAGATTTCTTCTCCGCAAGCCAGGCCAAGTCTTTCCAAAATGCCGTCAAATTCATCCAGGGAATAAAATTCTATGATAATTTTACCTTTTTGCCCGTTTTTTCTTGTTTCTATATTTACTCTTGTGGCAAGCTGGCTTGCTAATTTGTTTTCCAGGTCAATGATATGCGGCTGCTTTACACGAATGCCTTTCTTTTCCTGACCTGTGTTTGTAAGATACCTCCTGACTAATTTCTCGACTTCCCTGACACTCAGCCGCCCTGCCATCGCCCTATTGGCTAACTTGCGGCGTAAATCGTCCGTCGGTAAGGCAAGAATGGCCCTGGCATGACCCATACTGAGCTTTCCTTCGGCTAACATCTGCTTTATCTCTTGCGGTAAGTCCAGTAACCGCAAGTAGTTAGCAACTACAGACCTGTCTTCTCCAAGCCTCTCGGCTGCCTGAGCCTGAGTTAGCGAAAAAGTATTCAGATATTCACGATAAGCCTTCGCCCGCTCTATCGGATTCAAATCTACACGATGAATGTTCTCTATTAATGACCATTCATGCATCTGCTCATCACTTGCCTTGCGCACTAAAGCAGGTATTGTACGAAGCGAAGCTATTTGTGAAGCCCGAAAACGCCTTTCCCCCGCAATTATCTCATATCCTAACCCTGACGGCCTGACAATTATAGGCTGTATAACGCCATTTGTCTTGATTGAATTAGCAAGTTCATTTAACTCCTGCTCGTTAAAAACTGTACGTGCCTGATATGGATTCACTTTGATTTTATCTATTTCAATCTCCCGCAGGGAAGTACCTAACTCCTTATCTGGTGGGAAGTTAGGATGCATTTGCCTTTCGGGTAACAGCTCATTATTTTCTGCTGACATAGATATTATAGGACCTAACAATGATTCCAGCCCCCTGCCGAGATGGCGAGGCTTTTCTTTTTTTGTTTCTATCATAATTGCTCCATCAATTAATAAATCTTTTTATTTAGGAAATTCCTTATTAAAAGTGCTTCCATTATCAGACTAAAATATATTTCGGATTTTTTACTTGAATTTCTGCAAATTTGCGAGAGAAAAAAATAAATTTTTAAATAAAATGTTTCACGTGAAACATTAGTTCTATAAAATATTATTAAAAAACAAATTACCCAATACTCAATATTTCTCCATATTCCCTATATATACAATAATATAATATTTTAGAACTGAACTCTTGCAAAATACTTGTTAGAATAAAAATTATTATATCGCAGTAAATAAATCGATTAGATTGTTTCACGTGAAACATTTTTGCTTTTTCCGGTAAAAGCGTTATAGGATTTCTGAACAAAGATATCGTTATTCGAAGGTTAAAAAAGCGTTTTATTTCATTTTAAGGTG
>CAYSHS010000185.1:0-4249 GCA_964430845.1 uncultured Pirellulales bacterium
GGCCTTTGTTAGTGCTTGTTTTTTAGCTTAGAGGAAGAATTTTGCAAATTTATTATAAATATGTTAAACTATCGATTTTATAGAATTATCAGGAAACAGGATGTTGTTATTAAAAAATTGGACGTTTTCCTAAATGACTGAACTCGAAATAAAAGTTTCCGCTTCATCAGCCGCAAGCTACAAGATAGAAATCGGTACGAATATACTTGGCTCGCTCTGGTCAGAGATTGATTCTGATTATAGTAAGCTAAACAAGTTTATCGTTACCGATGAGAATCTTGTTTCAGCAGGTCATTTGGAAAAGCTCACAGGAAGAAGGAATGTTCCTGCTTTTGTGATAAGCCCAGCCGGCGAGACTTCAAAAAATATCAATACTGTAATTTCAATAATCGAAGCTATGGAAAAGGTATATCTCGGACGAGATACGCTTGTCGTAGCTCTTGGCGGTGGAACAGTCGGTGACATAGCAGGTTTCGCGGCGGCAGTATTCAAGAGAGGTGTTCCTGTTCTTCAGATTCCGACAACTACAGTTTCGCAGGCGGATTCATCTGTAGGCGGCAAAACAGGCGTGGATTCGAGCTTGAGCAAGAACGCTTTCGGAGCATTCTGGCATCCTGTTCGAGTTTATATTGATGTAGCGACTCTTGCCAGTCTCGACGAGAGGCAGTACAGAGCCGGGCTTGTGGAATCTGTAAAACATGCGATTATTGCCGATAGTGAATATTTTGATTTTCTCGAAAAGAATCTCGATTTGATTCTCGAAAGAAAAACCGACGTGCTGGAAAAAATATCATATCAGAATTGCAGGATAAAAGGCAGCGTAGTCGAGGAAGACCCGCATGAGGAAAATAAACGCAGAATCCTCAATTACGGCCATACAGTCGGTCATGCAGTCGAAGCCGCAAGCGGATTCGAGCTTTTACACGGGGAAGCCGTATCGATTGGAATAATCGCAGCGGGTCTGATTGAGAAGGAAATGGGATTGGCTGAACAGAATAGGCTGGACAGGGTTCGAAAAATTCTTAAAAAACTCGGCGTTCCGATAAAATTGCCTGCAAATTTAGCCGAAGATAAGTTAATGGATTTGATTAAGCGCGACAAGAAAGCCATAAATAAATGGCCAAAATTCGTGCTGACTGATAATATGGGACAGGTTTATACAAGTGACGGCCAATACGCAGTCGCAGTTGAGCCTGAAATCGTAAATAAGGTGTTAAAGGAACTAAAAAAAGTTAATTAAAGGTTGAAATATGTTCAGAGAGCAAATAAAAGTTTTAGATTGCACAATCAGGGACGGCGGACTCATTAATAACCATTACTTCACAGATGATTTCGTTCGTGCGGTGTATCAGGCTTTATCGAAAAGCGGCATGGATTATATGGAGTTCGGCTATCGCAGCAGCCGGGAGCTTTATTCTCCGAAAGAATACGGCGCATGGAAATACTGCGATGATCACAAGATACAGGAAATTATCGACGGCATCGAATCGAATATGAAAATTAGTATAATGGTCGATTCGTATCGTGTCAAAGAGCAGGAGTTTGCTCCCGCCGACCAAAGTCCGGTTGATATGATACGAGCCGCAACGTATGTTAAGTATATCGACAGCGCTATAGATTTGATAAAGAAATGTCACGATCTCGGCTACGAGACTACCTGTAATATTATGGCGATATCGAAGGAAATCGAGCCGGACCTTGTCGAAGCTCTCGACCAGTTAGCTAAAAGCCCTGTCGATATAGTTTATGTCGTTGACAGTTTCGGGGCGCTATATTGTGAGCAAATCGAATATATGGTCAAGCTTTACCAGCAGCATCTGCCGGGCAAAGAGATAGGGATTCATTGTCACAATAACCAGCAATTGGCGTTCTCGAATACAGTTGAAGGCATTATTCATAATGCCAATTATCTCGACGGCTCACTATACGGCATCGGACGCGGTCCTGGCAATTGCTGCCTCGAATTATTGATTGGTTTCCTGAAAAATCCGAAATTCAATCTTACCCCGATTCTCAAGGTTATCCAGGACTACATGCTGCCTATGAGAAATGAAATTGAATGGGGTTATATCATACCTTATTTTATAACCGGCATTCTGAACGAGCATCCCCGGTATGGAATATCATACAGGCAAACGCCTGACAAGGATAAATACGCCGAGTTTTATGAGAAAATGCGTCTGCCGCAGGAATAAAACAAATACAATTATTGAATTGCAAAAAACACTTTGCAGATTCACTTTACTTAGCCAAAATATTATTCTTCGCGTTAAATTTTAATTTGATGGATTATTTGTTCTTTTCTTTGTCGGACTTTTTGAGGAGGAGGCTTACGGTGATTAGAAGCCTGCTGTAAAGATAATGAGAATAAGAAGCATGTGCGGCAATTCTATTGAAGTAACAACATAATAATAATGACATAAAATTCACCGAAATAAAACTTTTTCTGAATATATGAAAATCTCATATATTCTAATATAAAATATATTTTCGGTTTAAAGCAATATATCTCCAGTTAGAAGCGTCTTACCTTATAAGGTAAAGTCTATACTTAAAACCAAATGTATAATTTACCATTAACGTAATATAATGAATACATGGCTAAAGTTAAGTTAAGTACATGGAAATAAAAGGGTTATATAGCTTAATAAATGTAAAATCGCATCTTTGTCGATAATTGACGCGAACTTTCTCATCAATTATCATGTATTTTAAGAAACAAGGAATATTTTGTTTTAGAATAGCTGTAACATATAATTGTAACAAAACTGCTTTGAGGCTCTTCTGAAGTATTCTCATCTGTGGTTTAATGGGGAATAAAAATGACTTCTTATTCTAATAACTACCTTCGCGGGCACAGGTTTGTTATATCTTGCTTAACCATTTCACTTATTCTATTGTCAGCGAGCTATTCATTATACGCAGCAGATATTGACACTGTGCGTAAAGAATATTTGACCGGCCAGTATGAAAAATGTGTCGAGTCGGCACGGGATGATATTTTTGGTGCTATAAACGAGGAGCGGGGAATTTTATTGGTACAAGCTCTGATGGCGCTTGGCAAATACGAGCAGGCTGCACATGAAGTCGATATTGCACTTATGAGTGAGCCTCTGAGCCTTCGTCTTTTAATGCTTGGGTACAAAGTGAATCTTTACGATGGGCAGCCAGGTAAATCTTCTGAAATGTTAAGCAAAATTTATCGATACGCTACAACATTCGAACTGGCGGACTGGGGGGCATCTGATCTTGTCGCTCTCGGGGAAGCAATGCTGCTGCACGATGAAGAGCCTAAAATCGTTCTGGGAGAGCTTTACAATCGTGCGATAGAACTCGATCCGAACTGCAGGGAAGCTTATCTGGCAACAGGACAGCTTGCGTTAGACAAACAGGATTATGATTTGGCGGCAACTCAATTCAGGAAAGGAATCGAAAGGTTCAGTGATGACCCTGATATGCACTACGGCCTGGCAAAGGCATTCTATAACAGTGATAGAAAAACAATGATGGAATCCCTCGATAAAGCCATTGTTCTCAATCCCAACCATGCACCGTCATTATTGCTTTTAGCAGAGCATCAGATTGATTGCGAAGATTATGATTCGGCCAAAACATATCTCGACCGCGTTATAAAGGTAAATCCTTGGAATCCTGAGGCATGGGCATTTCGCTGCATTTTAGCTTTTATAGCCAATGAATCCACAGCTATTAAACAAAGCCGCAATAATGCTCTTAAATACTGGTCAAATAATCCGGAAGTCGATTTTCTAATAGGCTCGAAGCTGTCTCAGAAATATCATTTTACCGAGGGAGCTTCGTATCAGCGGCAGGCACTGAAATTCGACCCGAATTATCAGCCCGCAAAACTTCAGCTTGCACAGGACCTGCTTCGTCTGGGTCAGGAAGAAGATGGATGGGCAATGGCTGAGCAGGTTTTTAACAAGGACAAATATAACGTTATGGCATACAATCTCGTTAGCCTGCATGACCACCTTGCAACTTTTACAACAATGAAATCCGGCCGGTTTATCGTGCGAATGGATAAACGTGAAGCGATTGCTTACGGAGACGAAGTAATAGATTTATTACAGAAGGCGGAGGAAAATTTATGTGAAAAATACGGATTTAAGCTGGAAAATCCGGTACTTATCGAATATTTTCCCGACCAGCAGGATTTTGCAGTCAGAACGTTTGGCGAACCCGGCGGTGATGGTTTCGCTGACGGCGTCGGCGTGGTCGGCCTGCACGA
>CAYSHS010000185.1:4259-6820 GCA_964430845.1 uncultured Pirellulales bacterium
CGGTAATGTGATAACAGCGAACAGCCCAAAGCCTGAACATCCATCCAACTGGAAATCCACATTATGGCATGAGTTCACTCACGTAATAACCCTTAATATGACAAATAATAAGATGCCAAGATGGTTAAGTGAGGGAATTTCCGTTTTCGAGGAAACCCAGCGTGACCCAGCCTGTGGTCAGCAAATGACTCCCCAGTATCGCAAGATGATACTCGAAGGAGATTTAACTCCGGTGGGCGAGCTTAGCTCTTCGTTTTTAAGCCCCCCCACTTCTACGTATTTACAGTTTGCCTATTTTGAATCCAAGCTGGTTGTAGAATTTATTGTAAAAAACTACGGCTATGATTCTTTAAAACAAATACTGTCCGATTTATCGAACGGCAAAGAAATTGGCCAGGCTATTTCAGCAAATACTGAGACACTCGGTAAAATAGAAAAGGACTTCGAGGAGTTTGCCAAAAAATGCGCTGAGGATTTGGCTCCTGGTGCCGACTGGGAAGAACCTGAAAATATACAAATCATTGCACAAGACCCAAACTCACTTGAGTTATGGTTAAAGGGACACCCTAACAGCTTATGGGCGCTGTCTCAACATGCACAAAACCTGATAAACGAAGCCAAACTGGAAGAAGCGAAGGAGCCTTTAAAGAAGATAATTGAGCTGTATCCGAAAAATGCGGGAGAAGACAGCGCTTATATCATTCTTTCAAAAGTGTATAAAAGTCTCGGCCAAACAGAACAGGAGCACGAAATACTTGAAAAACTCTGCCAATATTCGTCAGATTCGATTTATGCTTATACAAGACTGATGGAAATTGCTCTCGAAGAACAAAACTGGAAGGAAGTAGTCAAAAATTGCCAGAGGTACATCGCAGTTAATCCTCTCTTAACAAGCATACATTTACAGCTTAGCAGGGCAAACGAAGAGCTTGGACATAATGAGCCGGCAATTGAAGGATATAAAAAACTGCTTAGGCTGGATTACCCAGACCAGGCCGATCTCGATTATCGCATTGGAAGATTGCTTGAAGAGAAAAATCCGCAGGAAGCTAAAAGATATGTTCTTTCGGCTATAGCAGAAGCGCCTCGTTTTCGGGATGCACAACGATTATTATTGAAAATGAAAGAAAAAGATCAGGAACCTCAAAAAGATGAGCCTGAAAAGAATGTTCAAAACCAAGCGACTGATTCTATTGAGGAGAATATTCAGTGATAAACAAAAGATGGATATTTTTTCTATTAATAATGCTATTTTTAGCCTCTGGGGCTGTTTTAGCACAGATTTATACAAGCAGAAGCACCTCATTCGGTCCCGGATATGGCAGAGGCGGCGGCAGGAGCAGCCAGGGTTATTCCTCTCAGGGAGGAATGGGTAGAGGTGGGCGCGGAAGCCGAGGGCTTCCCAACCAGCAGTTCCTCGACTCAAGAGAAAGCCTCTTTACCTGGCCGGTGGACCCTGAATTTAAAGACGATGCTTTCACATTCGTCCGAATAGCGTATGATACAAGTGGATATGGCATAGAAAACACCGGTTACGGCAGCATGATGGGAAGCAGCTATTTTAGTGGTTCCTCCGGTCGTGGTGGTCGCGGCGGCGGAATGATGGGTGTAAATAGATCAGCTATCGACTGGCCCGACAGTGACAATAATTTTTCTTTCAGATTACACCAGGTAACTTCAATCGATGTCAATCCTGAGCCAGTCTATATTAGTCTGGATAACCCGAGCCTATTTAATTACCCCTTTATATATATAGTTGAGCCGGGTGCTATGCATATTGCCGAAAATCAAGTCAAAATCCTGAGACAATACCTTCTTAACGGCGGATTCTTAATGATTGATGATTTTTGGGGGATTTCTCAATGGAATAACGTCCAAAATGAAATGAGAAGAGTCTTTCCTGAACGCAGGCCTGAATTATTAACATTGGATCATCCTGTGTTTCACTGCGTATTCGAAATCAAGGAATTTCCCCAGATTCCAGCTTGGGATTTTGCTGTAGATCGAACTACCGACGCTCTTACAGGAATTACATCGGAAAGTGGATATCCACCGGGTTTTTATCAAATAAAGGATGATAAAGGCAGAATGATGGTAATAATTTGCCGCGATACCGACCTTGGTGACGGCTGGGAGCGTGAAGGAATGAGTCACACGTTTTTTAGCGAGTTTTCGGAAAAAAAGGCTTATCCAATGGGTATTAATATCGTGTTTTATGCTATGACACACTAAAAAATATAAATCTAAAATTTCAAGCTTTAGACGGAAAGGAACTAATATTGGCAACTAAAACATACGAATTCGAACGATGGGCCGTTGAACAAATCAAGGACGCCCGCACGAGGCTGGCTGCTGAAATTTCCAAAGTTATCATCGGCCAGGAAGATGTCATCGAGCATTTATGTATCGCAGTTCTTTCAGGGGGACATTGTCTTATTACAGGTGCCCCGGGATTGGCAAAGACACTATTGGTAAAATCGCTTGCTCAGCTTTTCCACCTGCAATTCCAGCGTATCCAGTTCACACCGGACCTTATGCCCGCTGATATAACCGGCACGGAA
>CAYSHS010000186.1:0-6815 GCA_964430845.1 uncultured Pirellulales bacterium
CGCGGGCTAGCTTAACAAGAAATCCTATCGAACCGAATGCAAAATTCCTGCTGTCATTCCTCATCCTGCTAATAACACTTGTCGTTAAACTTTGACTCGAACGGTAATTAAACTGGCCTCGCTTCCGGGCATCATCTATTATTTTTTCTGCCTTCAATAATATCTCCACTCCGGCATTAACATCATATGACACAACTGAAATTATCAGGTTCGATGTATTTTCAATAAACTGTGATGCGCTTACCTTAAAGTCCTCGAATTGTTTATTTTTGAGAAATTCAGCTACTTTTTCCTTTCCAGCCTCTGATATCAACTCGCTTAAACGCGCTGCAACAAGTCTCGAATCCTGTGATAACGAATCGTCCTGGTCGGAAGGCATCCCGACAGTATCACAGACCATCATGCTTATCTCCTGCTGTCTTTGGGGGTCTAATTTCTTAAACTGTTCCCAGTATCGCGCAAGACAGCTTATTACTTCCTGACGCCTGTTATCCGAAAGCTGGGCTATAAACAATTCTGTGCCGAAATTTTGGCTGCGTTTCGATAGAATCTCCCTCAAAAAGAGCCTCAGATTTTTATATTGCTCACCTGAACTTTGCCAGAACAGGTACATCATGTAGCCATATGCACTGTTCTTTTGCACCTGCGCTACAGGCAGGATTCTAAAAGAGTTGATATCCCCGATGAAAGGCGAATCATCCAGTATATTCAGCATGTCCATAACAGGCTCAAGAGCAGCGGAGTCCGATGACAGCTCATTAGCTCCCTGATTCCTCAGCATATTCATCGAGCTGACCGCTTTGCTGAAACTATTTTCAAGCCCGCTCTGTATGTAATAACGCATATCAGGAACTACATCCGGTAAATCCTCGAATTGTGATAATACTGCAAAAGTAAGCTCACTATTTTGAATCAGGGTTCTTAACAAATCGAAACATATTTGTATCTTCTCGTTTATAGTATTGTTGAATATCTGCTGCCTGTTGTAATTCTGCAGGATAAGCTCTCTTCGTTTTTCTTTTGGACCTAAATACACAGTTACTATGTCATCCAGGAACTCTCTGGCTGATTGAGGGTCTTCTTCTGCAAGCTCTACCAGGTAGCTCCTGATAAAATCCCTTACCTGGTATATGCTGTTTCGATTAGTGATATCAATCTGATCGATTAAAAACCGGTTTAAGTTTATTTTCAGAGAACGGTCCAAACGGACTTCGATAATTTGTGAAAGAGCAGTTTCCCTGCTTATTACTGCATAAGGAGCAGACCCTCTCGAAATAATATCACTATCAAGAAAACTTTTTGCCTGGCTTATATAATTTTCAGGTGAAACCTGGTAAAGTGAAGCATAAAGTTTTAATAATTTTGCTTCCCCAATACGGCTGTTGTTTTCAAGAACCGGCACGACCTTCTCAACCAATTCATCCAAAGTCCCCTTCTGCCAGTTGTAATATATCAAAAATTCGAGCGGACTTAGAATTCTCTTGTCTCGCCCGTATCCCCAGTTATATGAGCTTACCAGGCCTGTGTTGTTAGAATTGTTTCCATAAGGATTATATTTAAGCAGCGCATCAAGTGCGAGAGCGGCTATATCTTCATTTACAGCATTTCTCGCACGGGCTTCCGAGTGCAGGCAAGCAAATCCCTGATACGCAAGCTGCGGGATATTCAGCATCGACCTGCACAGATGGTTATGAACATCCCTGCGTTTTTGAACAAGCTCTTGCTGCTCTTTAATAAAAACTCCGTTTCTTGAAGTAATCGTTTGGGATTCCGTATAAAGATGCGGCAATCTTATATCATTTCTCGAATAGGAATTCGCAATAGAATTTGGTATATTTGCCACCCAGGATAAATTAATTGAATTCGTATCATGAAGCTTATCCAAATATATAGCTGTAATTTCTGCAAGATTTAATGAAGTTGCAATACTCTCGTTGTAAAAGCTGTTTTGTATATAGTTTGTTAATTGCTGCCCCATTTGATTTTGATAGCGATTATCCATAGCTAAAAGACATTCTGCCGCTTTATTCGGGTCCTCATCAGCATAGAGAAACGCCAGCCATATCCCGGCGCCGAATTCATTAGGCTTTATTCGCAGAATTTCTTCATATACCTGTTTTGCCTTGTCTTTTCTTTCCAGCAGGTCGCATAAGCGTGCGAATACCAGCAGCTTGCGTACGCTTCGTGTTGGACCCGGGTCAGCCATTTCTATAATCTTGTCTTCGATTTTATAAGCATGAACAAGTGAGATACGATTATCATAATTAGAGTTATTCCTGCTTCTTTCGGGCAGAAGTGAGTCTCCTGCGATAAACTTCAAATCTGATAATAACAATCGTAATGCAGGCTCTTTCTTTTCGTCACGAAACAGCTCGACTATCCTGTTATACTGCTGAGTATTTAAACTCGTTGTAATACCCTGTATCGGGTATAAACCCTGCTGAATTGCGCCTTGACTACTTGTAATATTAATGTATCTCCTGGCAAACTGACGTGCTTCATCTGATAATCCAAGATTCTCCATCGCCTGGACGAGCCTGTCTCGATGTGATTGTGAAGAAAATTGACCTGTTCTAAGACGCATCGCTGCCTGGCGTGCAGCTTCGAGGGCATCTGATTTTTTGGAAAGATCAAAACCGATAGAATAAGACACCATGGCGCTATCAACCATCTGTTGTGTAAAATTATCGGGATTAAGAGACTGTACTTTTCCGAGTATGGAAATTGCCTCGTCTTTTTTTCCCTGTCTTGCAAACAGGGTTGCTGCAAGCAGATGTGCAGAGATTGATTGTGTTTGTGATTGTAATTGACCGTTAAGAATCTCCATCGCTTTGTTTTCATTATTAGCCGATATACAAACCAAAGCTTTCAGCACGGGATCTTCAAGCTTATTTAAGAATGAATCAATATTATTAGGATCGAGCAAATTTATTAGTAAAGAGCTTTCATCTCTGCCTCTTTGAGAGAATATTTGTACAATTGTACCCGGAAAATCCGGTAAAATATTCGGAGGATAGCCCAAATCCTGTATCTGTACCTGGTTCTGTGAGAACCTCTGACTTGTTGAAGGCTGTTGACCAGCATGGTTCTTATAATTGGCTATTTCCTTATTGAGTATCTTTATGAATCCTTCTGCATCTGAGCCGGACATTAAAGACGTTGCAATACTATAAAATAGATTACTTTGATTTTGCGATGGATTCGAGATTTGGGCATCATACCAGTTTAACATTTTTTCTGTTATTAATGTTTTTTGCTGTAGTGATAAAAGATTATCCCGATTTCTGAGAACCTGTGTATATCTTGAAATTTCATAATCCGACGGGTTTGTAATGTCCTTGAACATATCGAATGATTCGGCAAGAATGTCCGAAGCGGTCTTCTCCCTTGAACCATATATAAGACCGATTGTGCAGGCTAACTGTGGATATTTCTCTTTGAGAGTATTAAAAATCCGGCGTATTTGTTCGTCATCACCTCTGCTGCTGTCCGAAAGATACATTGCATATAAACCCTGAAGAGCCTCGTTTTCAGGATATTTCCGGGCTAATTCTGAAATATCGCTCATATTATCTAAGTTTATTTGATCCATATCGAGCAGAAAATCGAGAGTAGAAAGCTGACCAAGCTGAAAATCGTTTGCAAAAGATTTCCTGATTTTGTCTTTCAATTCATCGGAAATTCCAGCTTTACCCGATTGGCTGTCTTCATTAATCGCCTGTCCGAGCGAAATGATATGAGCCAAAGCAAAACCAGGCAAATCATCAACAGTTGCGGGCAAAATAATACTTTGAGACTGCGACGACCTGGACCCCATATACCAGTATGGAAGATTGTTATACTGCCGCTGATACCTGTAAGCCCGGCTGAAAACCTGCTGTATTGTGATAATTTCTATTGTTCCCGGAGGGAATATCTTACCGAGATAGTCTAAAGAGCTTGAACTCTGAGAAAGAAGACTTTGAGCGGTATTACCCGGAATTTCCTGCTTAATATCGAGAGTTTGCATAAATTTCTCTAATGCCTGCTCATATTTTCCGTCTTCCTCAAGGCATATGGCATATAAAAATGCCAGTTTATAATCCTGGGGATGCTGAGCAAGGACCTCTTCGAGAAACTTTTCCGCCAGCTCGAAGTTTGTCTCGGCTATCATCGTCTCGGCTGTTGTTTGTGCATCACGGGGATTTATATTTGTATTCTCACCCAGGTTGAAAAGAATTTTGTAGCCTTCTTCCTCGCTGCCGTACTGGATATAGACACGAGCCAGTTTTTGCTTTGTGGAATCGGTCGTATCGAGCGCCATAGCCTGCTGTAAAGTCTCGATTGCCTGCTCCCAGAATCCTTCCGATTCCTCGATACGTGCGATTTCATGCAACAATGAAATATCATTCGGCCTTAGCCTGGCTGCCTCCATCAGAGCCTGAAGGCGTTCTTCGTACCTGTCTGTCTGCCGATAAACCTCGGATAAAGCAAGCAATGGAATTACAGAAGTGCGGTCGTTATTCCTGCGTTCCCGGAGTTTTTCTGTAAGTGCGTCGGAATTTCCCATAATACGTGAAATAGAAGCAATATCGCGCATGTATCCAAGCTTGTCCGATATGTCATCTGCTTCTTCATAAAGACGCCACAGGATACGATACGCCTCGGCATTCCTGTTGGATGAGCGATATAACGAAGCCAGCTCGGACATAATTTCTTTGTTATTTTCAAATGCCTGGTCTGCAGCGCGCAATTTATCAATAGCTGACTCTGTTTCATAAATCCTTCTTAAAATTCTTGATTCTGTCAGAACTGGCTCCGTACTGCCCGGCGCGGCTTTTTTCCAAACCGGAATCCATTCGAGAGCCATACGCGATTGTCCGGCCTTTTCATACAGGGTAATCAGTTCGCGAACGTATGATGTATCTTGTGTGCCTTTAAGCTCTATTAGCTTTTTCGTATATTCAGCCGCCTGCTCCCATTGCCTGTCAACGCTAAATAAGTGAATTTTCTGCTGAAGCGCTATTTCGTTCTGCGTATTGCGTGCCGAGTTTTCAGGCAAAGACGAATTGGAAATAAATTCATCAAGAACATCTTGTGCCTCTTTTGAAAGATGACAGTATTCCAGTAATTCGGATAATAAACAAGTCTCCTGGATGGAGCGCGATGTTTGGGCTTTAAGCTCAGAAATGGTTTTTTCAATATTGTTTGTGTTTTTTTCTATAAGCATTCTTTGTCGGACGGCGCCTTGAATAAGCGAAATTCGGTCGGCCATTAATAGCTGCTTTTGTATCCAGGGACGGCTCTTTTCATATAATCCCTGGCGAATAGCTACCTCACAAAGCTGATTCATAAAGGAAATATCGTTTTCAAATTCATCGTATCGAGCCTCGAGCCAGCTTAGCGAAGATTCCGCGAATCCACGTGAGCTTACAATTTTTGCAATACGAAGAAGTGTCTGCATATCGCCGGATGAAGCAATCTTGTCCCATATTTCGAGCGATTTTTCCTTCTGGTCGTAACGATACAATATCTCGGCATAGGCTTCCTGTGCTGTAAAACTATCAGGAATTTGAGCTAAAAGCTGCTCATAAACAGCGAGCATTTTGTCTTTATAACCATAATTTTCCAACAACCTCGCTACTCTCAGAAACATATATTCGGATTTATCTGATATTTCCAGGAACTTTTCCAGCGTCCGTGTAGCTGCTTCCTCATTCCGATTCAAATAATACAAATCAGCAAGCTCAATTAAAAGCTCTCGGTCATCAGGATTTTGCTGACAAAGCTGCTTCATCAACTCGACTGCTTTTTCTGTTTGTGAAGTTGTTTTCAGCGCATCTATATATGTTTGCTGGTTTTGCTTATCTCCGGGTGTTATACGAACTATTTCCTGGAACAAACCCAATGCTTCGTCGAATTCTCCGAATTGAAGGAGTAATTGCCCGAGACGCTTTTTTATGCTGATTCGCTGCGGCTCGTCCTTAATAAATTTTTCCCAGTATTCCCGGAGCGCCCTGACATTATCTTCCCTTCGGAACACCCGCTCGATTTGCGAGCAAATCTGGTTTTCAAGCCATGTGTTTTGCCCGACAAGCTCAAGGGTTTTCGCATATAAATCGAGAGCCTGCTCACTTCTGCCGCTGTACTGATAAATGTCCGCCTTACGCAACTGGCGCATTACCAGCTTGTAGTTGTCTTTGGTTTTTTCCAGGAGCCGGTCGCTTGTTTCCAAGGCTTCATCGTAAAGCCCTTCTGATAGCTGAAGCTCAATCAAATCCTCAAACAGGTCTTCATCTTCGGGATGAGTCTGAATGAGCTTTTCCCATGTTTTGGTCGCCAATTCCTTTTGGTCGGTACGTATGTAAAGCCTGCCTAGAAGCTTGCCTGATTTTATGCTCAACTCTGCTAACTGCGCGGATTTTTCCTTCATATCAGCTATGTTATTCATAACAGAATTCAAATCTTCAATTGCTGATTCGAAATCTAGCAGTCTTGCTTCTAAAGATGCTTTTTGATATAGAAGATTGGGATTTGGAGCTTTATCTTCTTCTGACGCTTTTTTGTAAAATTCCAGCGCATCAGAATCTTTTCCCTGTCTTTCATAGAAATATGCCAGGAGAAGCGGCCCGGCAGGACCGTGTGATTCTTTATCATATTGCCTGAGAAATTGTTCCAGACCTTCTATAGTGCCGGTATCCAGCCAGGCATCATAAAAGCTGTCATAAAGATAGTCCCCTATCGGATTTTGAGTAAGCAAGTTAAAATATTTTTCCGCTCTCGGACCGGGGCTTTGACCCTGACAAATTCCTGCCGTAATAAGAAAAAATGCTATA
>CAYSHS010000187.1:0-6812 GCA_964430845.1 uncultured Pirellulales bacterium
ACTTTGCCGGGGGATATAAGGACTTCATTGGAAATCCTGCTGAAGATTTTTTACGGCATCTTCCTTCAACATGGGATGAGACAATCGTTCTTCCGGGCAGTGAAATTGGCAAAATAGCAGGTTTCGCTCGCAGACACGGGAATGATTGGTATATCGGGGTGCTCAATGGAGCGGATGCCACTACGATGGAAATTAACCTTTCTTTCCTTGGTTCGGGCACTTGGAATGCTGAAGTTTTCGGCGACAATCCAGAAAATGCCGCAACCTTCAAACGAGAAAGTAAATCTGTAAAAGCCAGTGACAATCTCACAGTTTCTATGAGTCCTCGCGGCGGTTCGGTTGTCTGGATTACTAAAGATTAAAGAAAATGTTTGTAAGGAATGACGATAAAGCATAGGAATCTTATTTTGCTTGGTTTTAATTGTTTCATTGGCTAATGCTTCAGAAGTCGTATCTCCGAATGAAAAAATCAAAGTTGTTTTGGATTTGCAAAATGAATCGCAGCTGAAGTTCGTGGCTTCTTATTCAGAACCTCAAAAAACAACAGAGGTTCTGCCGTCTTCACTGCTTGGATTAAAAACGAAATCCCAGGATTTTTCAGAGTTAACTCTTATCAGTGAAAGCGAAGTGACACATGTTCACGACGATTATGAAATGCTTCACGGTAAGAGGAAACATCGTGAAAATTTTGGTACAGAAAAAACGTTCCGATTCAAAAATGCGGCGGATAAATGTATCGACATTGTTATTAGAGTTTACAATGACGGCGTAGCTTTTCGATACATTCTATGCGATTACGATTCATCATCATGGATTTACTGAGCGAATAATCATGGTACGAAGGATTACCAGAAACTCGTAGAATATGTTGACCTTGCGGCAGAAATGGGCTGGCTATACACCTTGATTAACTGGGAATGGGGTCAAATGGGAAATGGCGGCGATATTAACGACATTGTAAAGTATGCCAACAGCAAAGGAGTTAGGCCGCTGATGTGGTATAATTCGGATACATCCTGGATGGAACCTGCGCCGAACGATAGAATGAATACCCCTGAAAGGCGTGTCAAAGAATTTGAATGGCTTAACCAGATAGGCGTATATAGTGTCAAGGTAGATTTTTTCCCTGGCGACCAGCAGAAAACTATGAACCACTATATTAGTATCATGGAAGATGCCGCCCGCTATAAGCTGATGGTCAATTTTCACGGCTGTACCTTGCCGCGTAGATGGAGCCGCACATATCCGAACCTGATGAGTATGGAAGGAGTTTATGGAGCAGACCAATATAATAACGGCAGATGCATGACTCCACAGGGCGCTGAACATAACGCAACTTTATCTTACACGAGGAATGTGGTAGGTCCGATGGACTATACACCTGTTGCTTTTACCAATTCGCAGCATCCGCATACAACGACTTATGCTCATGAATTGGCATTGCCGGTTATATTCGAATCTGGTATTGTGCATTTTGCCGATCGCCCTTCTGGTTTTTCGGGTTTGCCCAACGAAGCAAAAGGATTTCTTCGTCATGTACCGACTGCGTGGGATGATACAAGATTATTAGAGGATTATCTGGGACAACTTGCTGTAATATCTCGTCAAAAGGTGGATTCGCCGGGGCACTATCCAAAAGAAAATAATGTCGCACACTGCAATCTGTCAGATAATGCATGCTCTTTATGATAATAATTTGTTTGAGTATGAAGGATTGTAATGAATCTGAACTTATCCCGGCTTCGCCGGAGACTTTTTGATTCTTCAAAATAAAACATTCTTTTATTCTGCCGACTTTGCTATGATTATTCGCAGAGAACAGACATGGAAGGCATTGACAAAAACACATTCGTGAATATCTTTTACTATCATTGGGATTCGTTTAAGAAAGCCCAGCCACACTTTGACAATCCTGATTACAATGACACCATCTAACAAAATACTCGACTGCGGAGAAAATGTCTGTAATCCTGCTGTTGAAAGAGATATTGACAGGGTATGGAAATATTATCAAAAGAGGTTTGTCGCTTTCGTACCGGCACACCCAAAAACCTTTGATACCTTTATACAACAAGCTGCCTATAAGTGACATAAAATAAAACCATACGGATAATTAATCCGTTCCATAGGTGGAAATGAAAACGTACATTTGATTCTATTACCAAAAAATCAGCGTTTTCTGGCTAAAAAGAAGTGAAATCATTTCGGAGCTTTTTTGTTAATATACCAGTGCTTGCTCAATAATCACACTTTTGATATAATCATTCAGGTAATCCGTAAAAAAATATAAGTTTACATATATTTGAAAAGAGGTTCATCTGCACCTTATAGATTTATCACCACGAGTCATGGACCTTAGAACATCAAAAATCTGCTTTTAGAGAAGTAGTATGGCTGATGTAACACAAATATTGAATGCGATTGAACAAGGCGATCCTAAAGCCACAGAAGAACTGCTTCCTCTGGTTTATGAGGAATTACGAGTTTTAGCCGCACAAAAGCTCACAAAGGAGCCTCCTGGTCAGACACTTCAAGCGACAGCTTTAGTCCATGAGGCCTATATTCGTCTAATTGGAGCAAAAAATCATAAATGGGATAAGCGAGGTCATTTCTTCGTAGCAGCCGCAGAAGCAATGCGTCGTATTCTCGTGGAGAATGCGCGTCGTAAGAGAAGCTCCAAGTATGGTGGTGACCGACAAAGGATTTCCCTTGATGCTGTTAACTGTACAATTGAAAAGTCTTCAGATGATCTTATTCCTCTGGATGAGGCACTAACGAAACTGTATAAAAAAGATCCCAAGGTTGCCGAGTTGGTTAAGCTTCGTTATTTCGCAGGTCTTACTATCGAACAGGTAGCTCGGTTCCAGGGAATATCACGTCGGACCGCTGTTGATCACTGGGCTTACGCTCGTGCCTGGTTACGAAGACAGATTAACAGAGGCGATAAGCCGGATTCAAGGTAGTTTTTTATATGAATTTGTTTCCAGAGTAAAATATTTTTGAAATTAATTATTTTTTTCTGCCCTTTTTTATCTCGTTTTTCGCATTGTATTATAGAGAAGTTACTGACAATAGAGGATGTAATGGACGAAAGAAACGAAAAAATCAAGTCTATCTTTTCTGAAGCATATAAGAAAAAACACCTTCAGGAACGAAAAGAATATCTTGAAAGGGAATGTGGCAAAGATACCGATTTAAGGGCAGAAGTGGAATCTTTGCTGGAAGCTTATAACGATGCTGAGGGATTTCTTGATTCTCCTATTCTTGATTTTGGTGTGACTCTAAACGATTCTGTCGTATCGGAGGGACCAGGTACGGTCATAGGCCGATATAAGCTATTAGAGAAAATTGGTGAAGGCGGTATGGCCGTTGTTTATATGGCTGAGCAGGAAAAGCCTATTCGCCGTAAAGTAGCCTTAAAGATTATCAAGTTAGGCATGGATACAAAGCAGGTAATTGCGAGATTCGAAGCAGAGCGTCAGGCGCTTGCCATGATGGACCATCCCAATATTGCAAAAGTCCTTGATGCAGGTGCAACTGAAACAGGCCGTCCTTATTTTGTTATGGAATTAGTTACTGGTGTTTCTATTACCGAATATTGTGATAAAAACAACCTTAGTACTAAAGAACGATTAGCACTGTTTATTCAAGTTTGCAGCGCTATCCAGCACGCCCATCAGAGAGGGATTATTCATCGAGATATTAAACCTTCCAACATCATGTTAACACTGCGTGAAGGCAAACCTGTTCCAAAAGTTATTGACTTCGGTATTGCCAAAGCAACCAACCAACGGCTAACTGAAAAAACGTTATTTACCCGCTATGCACATATAATCGGCACTCCGGCTTATATGAGTCCGGAACAGGCTGAATTGAATGACTTTGATATCGATACTCGCTCAGATATCTATTCACTTGGTGTATTGCTATATGAATTATTAACTGGAACTACTCCCTTTAGTGAGGAGCAGCTTCGCAAAGCAGGTTATATTGAAATGCAGCGAATAATCCGAGAAGAAGAACCGGTCAAGCCGTCCACGAAGTTAAGCACTCTTGGTAAGACATTAAATGATATAGCTAAACACCACGGCTGTACACCTGATCTACTGACCAAGTCAGTTCGTGGCGATCTTGACTGGATTGTTATGAAAACTCTGGAAAAGAACCGTGCCCGTCGATATGAGGTTGCAAAAGACCTTGCCTTGGATATCCAGTGGCATCTCGAAGACAAACCTGTAAATGCACACGCGCCAAGCACAGGTTATAGACTACATAAGTTTCTGTGTAGAAACCGTTACCCCATCATTGCCGTTTCATCAATTGTGTTTGTAGCTTGTATTGTTGCAATAACAGTCTCCATTTGGGCTAGCCATCAGAAGAAAGAAGAGATAAGACAAAAAAGTATTGTAACAGAAGCACTTAATCTCATAAAAAATAGTGACTACCCATCAGCTCGCAAAATTCTTAGGCCACTTTTAGAAAGTAAGCATGTAGGACTTGATGCGAGAAACATTTTTGCTCTTGCTCTTATTGATGGTCATGATCCTGATGGAAATGCAAAAGAGATCAATGCAATCATGAAGAAACATTATCAGGATATGATCCAATTCTATACCCAAAGAATTGCTATTAATCCAGAAGATCCAAACAATTATCTCGAACGTGCCCAACAATACTATTATTTGCATGATCAAGATAAGGTAAATGACGACATGAGCAAATATGCGACCATCATCACCAAAGGAGCGTTCATTGGTTTTCGACTCAGTTTTCCGAAAAATCTTGGCTCGGTCATAAACACTTCAATCCACGATTTTCCATTATGGCTTCCTAATGACAGTCTATCACTATGGTTCCAACGTTCGACCTCAGATACGATCATAAATTGTGAGACATTTGTGACCGAACGAGTAACAACACAAGCTTCTTGGGGAACTCCTTTGAGTCTCGGTAGAGGTTTTGACATGAATGCGAAAGCATTGAGGAATCCAGGACTTAATAACCGGGCTTTTCCTATAATTCCGGAAATTGATCTTATATCTATTTTCAGAACGGTTGGTGTCATTCCGGGCATCACAACCGATAATGGCCTGGAGATATACTTTTCGAAATATTCTTCTGCTAATAATAATGTTAGTTTTGACCTTTGGAAGATGAAACGTGAGGCAATAGGAGCTGATTGGAGCAAGCCTGAGCTACTTGAGTCCATTAATACTCATACTTACGGTGAGGTATCACCGACCGTCTCACCAGACGGGAAAGAACTATATTATAGTACAAGCGTGCCTCCCAATCCTATTCTTCCGGGTAAAGATTATATTTTGGACATATGGTGGTCTAAACGTGTATCGATAGATGACGAGTGGGAAGAACCGAAAAACCTCGGGAAAACAGTTAATTCAGAATATCGAGACAATTGCCCAGTACTTTTAGGTGGTGGACTATTGTTGTTTTTTTATTCTGACCGACCAGGTGGTTATGGACAACGGGATTTATATGTGACAAAGCGAAAAAGTATGGAAGATGAGTGGTGTCAACCAGTGAATCTTGGGCCGTTAATCAACAGTATAGGATACGAGAATGGTGTATATATGTCAGGCTCTTCAATATTCTTTAATTCTACCCGCCCTGGCGGTTATGGTGGTCAAGATATCTGGGAGGTTCAGATACTTAATCCTGAAAGTGACTGAAACATGAACAACAATATATTGTCAAGTGAATAAATAATGGAAGTCAAAGAGAGAAAGGAGTGGATTTTTAAATAGTATTGTAAGTCTCAGCAATTAAAGCTGAGTGAACAAAAAAGCAGTCGGTGAGTGCTTCGCCGCCAAGCAGAACACTCACCGGCCCAGTCCAACCCGGGCGGATGGTTTGCGCGCCCGAGATAAGGATTCCTCTATGATACAGCAAACCACAAAAAAATGCAAATTTGGAGGTCAGAATTATGCATACAAACAAAAAAATAATCGTAATTTTCATTTATGCTGTGGTTGCTATAACAGCTCTTGCAGGAACTATTAAAATTGATAATACAAAAGAGTATGTTATGACTGTAGGTAAAGAGCAGTTACATTTTGCAGCAAATCCACAAGCAGGATATGTGTTGAAGACTCGTAATGACTTAAAATCGATAAATACCATGAATCAATTAATGAAAAGTTCAGGAGATTTTAAAGTCATCTCAGTTGGAGGATCAGGGCATAAAGATATCTCCATCCTATATAGCAATCGTCCAACTAATCAAAACAAAAGCACTATCAGATCGCTTAAATTCAATGGTGTGGTTCAATACGAAGCACCATTGTTTTCATCTAATGGTGAGACAGTTGCTATCATTCCAGAGATAGTTGTGCGTGTAGAGCCTAGTACAGAAATCGAGCAGGTCCAGGCCATCTGTGATATGGCAGGCTGTTCAATTATCAAGCCGTTGGAGTTTACGACACAGGAATATTTACTGGAAGTTCTTGGTCCTGATGCAGATGCTGTATTGACTTCTGTTGAGCAACTGAATGAGATGTCAATCGTAGAATGGGCTTGTCCGAATATTGCTTCTCAACCAAATCTAAGCGGTCAGGCTGCTTTGCGAAACTTTGCTCATGACGAATTGTTATTAAACGATGCTTCGGTACAGGATGCAAATGAATTCGGTATATCTCCGAATGATGAATATTTCTCTGAGCAGTGGTATCTGCACAATACAGGCCAGATATGCCGATACGGAACAGGTGGGATACCTAATGCTGATATCAACGCACCGGAAGCCTGGGAAATTACCACGGGAGATCCAAATATTGTGATAGCTGTTGTTGATA
>CAYSHS010000188.1:0-6784 GCA_964430845.1 uncultured Pirellulales bacterium
GAATTAAGCCGCTGATTCAGAAAAATTAGCCGGCTATAAACAGGAGTAAAAATATGAAAATTAAATGTTTGATAACAATTTTATGTTTATATGCAATACCTTTTATTGCCATAGCAAATCCAATAGAAGCAGGCACAGGGGTTAATACAGCATCGGTTTATATCGAATGGTCAGACGGATTCAGTATTGAATTTAATGTGCACTTTGGTATCGATGCCAATGATACCACAACCGGCAATGGTCTTATGGATATTATCGAAGCCGAAACGGATTTAAACACAGAACGACTGGACTATAGCGGGAGTGAAATTATAACCGGTATCACTTATCAGGAGCACAGCGATACAGTGTATCTCGGTGGGGAATTCTATTGGCATTACTGGACAAATAACGCGGGCAGCCGTAATCCATGGATTTTTTCTCTGCTCGGAGCGGGTGATAGAATTGTACATAAGGGAGATACAGACGCATGGATATACGGCAATACCGACGAACCCCCTGCTATCGATGTGATTGAAGTCGGTTCCGGTGTTAATAACGCATTTGTATTTATCGAATGGTCTGATGGCTTTACTGCCGAGTTTCTCGTGCATTTCGGTATTAATGAAACTGATACTACCACCGGCCTGGGACTGATGGACATTATCGAATCAGAAACAGAATTGACTACAATTCGTAATTCTTACAGCTTTGGTGAGCTTGTTGAAGGGATTGAATATTTAGGGCACAGTGACGTAGCCCCCGCGGACTTATCCGGCTGGTGGAATTACTGGGAAAATAACGCGGGCAGCAGAACATCATGGGAATTATCCATGACCGGAGCGGCTGACAGAATAGTGGCACATGGTGACGCTGACGGCTGGATATACGGGCACGATGGAAAGCCTGTACCTGCAAGCGAAAATCCATTCCTTGAAGGTTATGGACAATATATCTTCGATGCAAACGATTTTGCAACAACGTGGATTGCTTACGAGCCGAACGGTATGTTAAAAGACTGGCTTACGGATATTCCGTTTAATAATCCGGATGCAGCTCTTGGCCGTCCTACAGTTGATACAACCGGAGACGATTTTCCTATCCCAATGGATATAAATGTACCTGTAGTACCTGTAAATCCGCCATTCAGGGCACATGAGCTGGTTTACCTCGGAGAAAAAGGCACAATAACACTCGGATTCAGCCATCCGGTAAGCGATGATACTGAAAATCCTTATGGAATTGATTTTATTGTTTTTGGAAATTCAGCTCAATCAATCGGCCAAAATCAGCAATATACGAACGGGAATCCTCAATCTGTTACAGTTTCCTCTACCGGCGGAATCGAGCCTGGAATTGTTTCAGTCAGCCAGGACGGCCAAACATGGTATAGTTTCGCAAATGACCCGAACTTCATGAAAAGCGATCCGAACTTTATCATACTTGACCCTAATTCTCAAAACGGCCCGTTCTGCGATGGTTTTGCACCGACCTTGGGCAGAGTTTATGACCCATGTTATGCAAATACAGAAATTGGTACATGGAATCTCTGGTGGGCGGAGTCGACTAATCCGACTTTGCCTCTTAATCCAGGTCTTTCTTACAAATCATTTGACGGTATGTCAGTAGCCCGCATCGCCCAAACCTATGGTGACTCCGCTGGTGGAACGGGATACGACCTGTCACGTCTCGACCTGCCGGTCGAACCGAATACAGGACTGAAATGGTTCCAGTATATTCGAATTGACGATGCCAAAGGCGGCGGAACCGCAGAAATTGATGCGGTTGCAGATGTAAGCTGCCCGGGTGACTATAAGCATCCAGCGCCTATCGGTGACTTGAACGGAGACTATTGTGTGGATAACGAAGATATAGCTATTGCCGAAGAGTATTTAGGGCAGGAAATAACCGGTCCGGATGATGCCGCCGCAAAAGCTGACCTCAATAATGATGCAATTGTGAATCAGGCTGATATTGATATCATTACAGCCAACCTGGGCATCTGTACCTGGGGCCGGACAACAGTGTATGAGTAAAATTTGCAAAGCAAACTGCGGATCGGCTTAAATAAGTCGGTCCGCAGACTTTATGACAATGAAAGGATTCTGTAAGGTTGAAGATATTAACAATACATAAGGGTCTGAGCTTAATAGAAATACTATGCGTAGTAATGATTTCGACTATTTTAATGGGAATGCTTTTACCTTCTTTTAATCTTGTACGTCAACAAGCTTTGCGAAATGTATGTCTCAATAATTTGCGACAAATGTCCACTGCAGCATTTACTTATACAATTGACAACGATGGTTATTATCCCCTGGCTTACAAAACGGAGCGAACTAATGGCATCCGTCGCTATATAGCATGGGATTTTACTACATGGAAGGATTGGAATGCCGCAGAACCGATAGAACATGTCGAGCCGGGACTTTTATGGATGGGGCAAACAATTGCAAAAATTCAACAATGCCCTGCTTTCAGCGGACCAGCCAACTGGCTCATTGATCCTTATACAGGCTACAATTACAATACAAGCTATATTGGACTTAATGAAACTATTGAGCCTGTTAATTCGTCAAGAACAATAGACGTTCAATTACCAGCACAAACTGTGCTTTTTGGCGATGGTGAATATGTCGGCGGTGCAAATAAATTCATGCGCGCGCCGTTTTCTAATCCACGTGACATGAGCTTTAGTGATGCCGACCGCTATGCCGGCACGCAGGGCTTTCGTCATTTGCATACAACTAATATTTCCTTCTGTGACGGCCACGTGAATTTTCAGAAGGAAATATTTACCTGTACTGATCCGATTGGTCAGGACATTCTCGAAAAATATAACCAAACCCATGACAGTCAAACAGGCTTTCTTTCTTCGGATAACAGGTTATATGATTTGAAATAAAAATATTTATTTATCAGACTCAATCTGAATTTTTAGTGAAAATTCAGAGGAAATGCGCTTATTATTCGGGCACAGGCAGGTTACTTCGAGAATATAAGACTGGTCGGCCTGCGGCTCGAAAGGCAAATTAAACTCATAAGCCCGGAGAAAATTTCGCCAATAATCATTATTGATTTTGGGATCAATTAAATCCACATCAGGCCAAATCATAATTCTCCCGCCCTTGGGTTCGGAAGAACGCTGAACCCTCGCGTATAACTCGAAACGAAATATACAGGGTGATTTTATTTGCGAGCCGAACAAATCGAGCAGGCTGACAAAAAGATTTATTTCACCCTGGCCGGTTTTTTTATTTATATTAAATTCAGTTAATGGAAGAATATCAATTTTTACAGGCGAATATCGTGTATAAATAGAAATTGCATTTGGCTCGTTTTCCTGTATTAAACCTGAGCCTTGACTGGAATGTCTACAGCCGGATGTAAAAAATAATAGTAGTAAAATAATAAATAAAACTTTAGACACTTTTTACAGGTCCTCATCCAATATATGACCAAGACGATATTTCTTTGTTCGCAAATAATTTATATTATACTCGCTGGGCTTTGCCAATAATGGAATCTGCTCGACGATTTTTATACCATATACTTCAAGCCGGCTGATTTTCTTGGGGTTGTTGGTTAGAATTCGTATATTCTTCAATCCAAGGTCACGGCATATTTGTGCACCGATTCCATAATCCCTTTTGTCTGCGGAAAAACCCAGCTTTATATTCGCATCCACAGTATCGAGTCCCTGCTCCTGTAGCTTATACGCACGCAGCTTATTTGTCAGGCCAATCCCCCTGCCTTCCTGCCTGAGATAAATCAAGGCGCCCTGCCCGGCCTGCTCAATCATTTTCATCGCCGTCATCTGGTAGCCGCAATCACATCGCTGTGAATGAAACAAATCACCAGTCATACATTCCGAGTGAACACGCACTAACACAGGCTCTTCATGCTCGATAGGATTACCTTTCTCATCAAGCTGTCCTACCGTTCCCTTGCATAATGCCACATGAGGTTCCGCAGAGGTTATGCTCTCGTACGCAATCAGGTTAAAATCGCCATAATCAGTGGGGAGTTTTACGTTCTCGACGCGCTTAATCTGGCTGTCTCGCTGGAAGCGGTATTCTATCAGTTTTGCGATGGAAGTTATTTTAAGATTATGTGTTTCACAATATTTCAAAAGTTCCGGGACCCTGGCCATCGAGCCGTCTTCATTCATAATTTCACAAATAACAGCGGCAGGCTTCATCGATGCAAGACGCATGAGGTCCACTGCGCCTTCTGTCTGTCCGGCGCGAACCAATACTCCGCCTTCGCGGGCCTGAAGCGGAAAAATGTGACCTGGTCTGGCAAGGTCAGCCGGCCTGGTATTATCGTCAATTGCCACTTTAACCGTATGCGCCCTGTCAGCCGCACTGATGCCTGTACTTATTCCCTCAGCGGCATCTACGCTGACTGTAAATGCAGTTCCGAAACGCGCCGTGTTATCTACAGCCTGGGAATAGAGTCCCAGTGAATTACATTTCTCCCGTGTCAGGGGCATACAAATAAGACCGCGACCATACTTAGCCATGAAATTGATTATCTCAGGAGTTGCTTTTTCCGCGGCACAAACAAGGTCGCCTTCGTTCTCACGGTCTTCGGCATCCACCAGAATAATCATTTTGCCCAGGCGAAGCTCTTCTAAAACTTCCGGTATTTCACTAAATTCAATAGTCATTGAAAATTCTCATATTTAATTGAATTTTTTCAAAACTCCAAATTTTTATAACTTATTTACAGCTCACGAGATGAATTCATCTGCTCATATTGCTCAATATATCGACTTCCCTTAAAAATGTAAACAAGTGTCGCTAAAATAGCTGTTCCCGCCGCTGACCACCAGCAAAAACGTAGAAACCATATCCACCCGGGCACAAGAGCCGAAACCTCCGGACCGATGAGTATTCCTGCTACCATTACAAGCTGTATTGTTGTGGCAAGCTTGCCTATGAAAACTGGAGCTATCAGAAAACGGTTTGTCAGAAAATAGACAATTAAAAAACCTGTTAATATCAGCAGGTCCTTTCCTATAATAAAAACAACAACTGTTGAAGGCAGCAGAAAATCGTTCACATGCGCTTTCTTGGAAGCCAGCAGCAAGCATGCACAGGTGATAAGTAATTTATCCGCTAATGGGTCTAAAAAAGAGCCGAGCCTTGTAATTTGATTTCTTCGTCGTGCCAGGTAACCATCTATGCCATCGCTTATCGCCATTATCATAAAAAGAGCAATCGCGATATATCGCATAGTATTACGACCATTTTCACCGGGATTGTACGCGTTTATTTTTAACATAAAGCTCACAAAAGGAAATACAAGCAGTATCCTTAAAATCGTAATTCTTGTTGCCCAGGTAATCTTCATATATTCATCTTCAAAATGAATTTTTACAAAAGTTCAATTCTAAGCATAATAGTTTCATACAAAATAGTTTTCGCTTTTGAAGCGTTTTGGGGGTATATTAAATAAAAAAATGAAATATATCAATATATTAATCCCCTGGATAATATGTTGATTTAAAAAAAGCTCGGAATTTTTGATAATCAGCGAAAAAGAAGTAACATGGGCAAAACCGGTAAACTTGCAACGGCTTATCACAATCTCTCGATTACTCTCGAAGCGGGTGTTTCCATTTTGAGGTCATTTGATATCATTGCAGAAGGATTGCAGGGAAATCTCAAAAAGGCTTTTCTCGGTGTAAGAGAATCCGTATCAAGGGGACAGGGAGTTTACGAGTCGATGAAACAATACAGGCGAACCTTCGGCGAAGTGGATTTGATGCTTGTCGAAGCCGCGGAAACTTCTGGCAAATATCCCGAATGTTTCCAGCTCCTTTCTAAATGGTACGAGTTCCGTATAAAGATAATGAGAATCCTTAAAACCGGACTCATACTTCCTCTTTTTATCCTTAATTTAGCTTTATTCCTTGTGCCGTTGCCAAACCTTGTTACGGGAAAAATATCAACAAATCAATACCTGGTGAAGGTATTAGGAACTATATTTACAATATATTTTTCTGTATTCCTGCTTGTTTTGATATACCGTATAATGCGCAAAGCGCGATTTCTTAAATATATCCTGGATGTGATAATATTGATGATTCCTTTGCTGGGCAAAGCTGTATGGGAGCTTTCGATATCGAGATTTGCATATGCCTTCAATATGCTTTATAAGGCAGGCGTGCCCATAACACAAAGTGTGCCTTTGGCGACGGGTCTTGCAGGTAATTTAGTTGTAGCCAAAATATTCGAAGGGGGTGCAGAATCCGCAAAAAATGGAAATTCGGTATGTGAAGGATTCTCGTCACGAATGCCGTCGGAATATCGCAACCTCTGGCAAGTCGGAGAGGAAACCGGGGAGCTGTCCAGAACAGCAGGTAAAATCGCGGAAATTGCAAGTGACCGTGCCGAGCTTTATTTCTCTGAATTTGCCAGGTGGTTCCCGAGATTTGTTTACTTCCTGGTTTGTATCTGGATGATTAAGCAAATTTTCGCGGGCTATGCCAATATTTATTCATCAGAATACTTTTAGGCTGAATAAAAAATAACATACACAACCATTTTAAGTACCAGATAGTGATTTAGGAGAAAAATAATGTTAAATGATAAATAATACGAAACAGGAGACTGATACAAACGGTACTAACATAACGTTATGTCAGTGCTCCTCGTTCCGGGCACTTTTATTTCTTCCCAACAACCTCTCTTTTCATTCACAATCCCAAAATCCAAAGCCTGACCCCATTTTTTCCCTGCCGGTAGGCAACCCGAGAGCCACATCGGACAAGGGGCAAGGGCGATGCTCATATACA
>CAYSHS010000189.1:0-1042 GCA_964430845.1 uncultured Pirellulales bacterium
TATTGATATCACTATCCCTATTTCTGCTCTCCGGGTGTGATTCCGGAAAGCAGACAGATGAATTAAAAACAAAAATTGGTAATTTGACAGCAGAAAATGCCATATTAACAAGCCGGCTGGAAGGAGTAAATACAGAAAACGAGGAGTTGAAAAAACAGATTTCTGTTTTGCAAAAACTCCCTGATGATGTAAAAGGAGCGAATTTATACCAGCTCGAAGATGTCAAAATTTCCGGTTATTCGTCACTCTATGATGAGAATGACGATGGTAAATTCGACACGCTCGTTGTGCGAATCCAGCCGATTGATAACTATGGCGATATTGTAAAGGCAGCCGGAAATGTGACTGTCGAGCTTTGGAACCTGAACAAATCCGAACAACAGGCTCTAATTGGAAAATGGCTGGTTACAGTAGAAGAGCTTAAAAAAGACTGGAATAATTTTATAATTACAAACTACAGATTAAGTTTTGACATTTCCGAAAAAATCAAAAATTTCGATGAACCTCTGACTATCAAGATGAATTTCACCGATTACCTTTCCGGTAAAATCTTCCAGGCACAAAAAGTCATTGAGCCGTGAGATATATTTTAATTATGAGTTTTGCAAAAGTTCAGTTATATTCTTCCATTATCTTCAAAAACAGAGAAATTTTGCATTTTTTCGCAAATTTCAATGTCCATGATTGCTCCTGTCACAGAAACACCCAGGACTCAATTTCGCACTGATTTCCATATTTTCCTTCTCAGAACACATTTTTTGTCTTTTTTTCAATATTTTTTACTTATTTTATAAGAAACCTTTGATTTAATGCACAAGATAGTTTATTATAAGGCTTTGCTATATTGCCCATATTTACTATTTTGTCTTTACCAATTTTATGGAAGGAGAAAAAAATGTGTCGGTTCAGCAAGTCGTCAAAAAGTCTTAAGCTATTAACATTTTCGTTATTAATAATATTTTCTTTGGGCTTATCCGGTCAGCCGGTCATGGCTAAATATAGCGGCGGCGGCGGAACGGTAACCGACCCTTATCGAATTAGA
>CAYSHS010000189.1:1052-6242 GCA_964430845.1 uncultured Pirellulales bacterium
AGAACAGTTGCTGACTGGCAGACTTTCATGAATGCCTCATCCGACTGGAATAAATATTTTATTATGATGGCTAATATTGACCTGCAGGGTGTTTCTATAACTCCTGTGGGAAACACATTCCCCCAAACAGTCTTTTTCGGAATCTTCGATGGGAACGGACATGTAATTAATAACGTCAATATAAATATGGCGAATAGTGATTGTATAGGACTATTCGGAAATCTTGGTCTTAATGGACAAATCCGCAATTTGGCCCTCGAAAATGTTACAATCAATGGACGCAATAAAGTCGGTGCACTGGCGGGATATAACTGGGGCGGCAGCGTGATTAACTGTCACAGCACAGGTACAGTCAGTGGAAGCTTATCCGCAGGAGGATTAGTGGGGGAGAGCTTTGAAGGAACAATAGCTCAAAGCTACAGCTCATGTACAGTCAACTGTACTTACGATGCAGGCGGATTAACAGGGTATAATAACAATGGTACTATAACCCAGTGCTACAGTTCAGGAACAGTCAGCGGAAATTTATCCGTCGGCGGATTGACTGGGAAAAACTCATCTGGTAATCTTAACCAGTGTCATAGTACAGGTTCAGTCAATGGCAACGAAAACACAGGAGGATTAACCGGATATAACAATGGTAATATTGCTCAGTGCTATAGTACAAGCACAGTTACCGGCGAAAATTATGTCGGTACCCTGGTTGGATACAACCAGGACGGCACTGTAACACAATGCTACACTACCGGCTCTGCAAGTGGAAACTACGATGTAGGCGCTTTGGCAGGATATATCAATGAAGGTACTGTCAGCAAATGCTACAGCACGGGAACAGTAAGCGGCAGCCTGTCTATCGGCGGTCTGGCTGGTGAAAACTTATCTGGTAATATAACACAGTGCTATTCTGAATGTTCCGTCACCGGCACCTTCAATGTAGGCGGACTGGTGGGAGATAACGATGATATTGTGAGCCTTTGTTACAGTTCGAGTACAGTTATCGGGGATAACAGTGTCGGCGGCTTGGCGGGCTTGAACGGGGGTGATGTTAATGACTGCTACAGCACAGGTACTGTAAGCGGCAGTAAAAATTATATCGGAGGGCTGGTTGGACAAAACAATGGTAATATGATACGCTGCTATAGCACCGGCGCAGTCAGCGGGAAATTCGATGTTGGCGGGCTTGTAGGCTGCGGTTTAGGCAATGTCATGTACAGCTTATGGGACATGGAAACATCCGGCCTGCCCGGCAGCTCAGGCGGAGCCGGCTTAACTACAAACCAGATGATGGACACTGATATACTCGGCCTGAACGGATTTGCCGGCGATCCGAACTGGATTCTCGATCCAGGTAACGACTATCCAAGACTGGCATGGGAAGGTACACCGGGTGAATTTATTCCCGAACCTGTTGTTGACTGGCTGGAAGGAGCAGGAACAGCAGAAAATCCTTATCAGATTAATACTGCAGAGCAGCTTGTTCTTTTGGGCAAGGCAGGCATTTTATGGGATAAGCATTTTGTCCTCGCTGCAAACATTCATCTTGACTCAAATAATGTGGATATACATATCGTTGACCCAAATCTTGAAGATAAATTAGTATTCGGTCAGGCGGTAATTCCTGCTTTTCAAGGAGTCTTCGACGGCAATGACTATATTATTTCAAACCTGGTTATCAAAGGCGGCTCTTTCCTCGGATTGTTTGGCAAGCTGGAATCTGAAGCAGTAGTCAGGAACCTGGCAATAGAGGATGTCAATATCACAGGCTCAGGACGATATATCGGCGGGCTTAACGGATATAACGATAATGGTACTGTGACCAAATGTTCAAGTCAAGGTCAGGTCAGCGGCTATGCCTGGGTCGGTGGATTGGCGGGATATAGCTTAAATGGTTACATAACACAATGCTATAGTACTGGTACGGCTGACGGGAGCCTGTCCGCAGGAGGATTGGTGGGAGAGAATTATAAAGGAACAATAAACCAGTGTTACAGCACATGTGCGGTCAGCGGCAATTACGATATAGGCGCCCTGGTGGGATACAACTGGGACGGCAGCCTGATACAGTGCTATTGCACAGGAACGGTCAGCGGAGAACTGTCGGTCGGTGGATTAGCCGGGGAAAATAATAAAGGATATATAATCCAGTGCTTCAGCACAGGTGCGGTTACCGGCGACTACGATATAGGCGGTCTGGCAGGAAAGAATAACTGCTCTAATCATGTAACTCAGTCTTTCTGGGACATGCAGACTTCAGGAAAAACTACAAGTGCCGGCGGAACAGGTCAGACGACTTCACAGATGAAAACTAAAAGTACCTTCACTAATGCTGGATGGGACTTTATTGATGAGACCGCTAATGGCTCAGAGAACATCTGGTGGATTCTCGAAGGCTTGAGCTATCCGAGACTATGGTGGGAGCTGATTCCGTAAAAATTAACACATTACAAAATATCTAATGAGAGCTTAAAAAAGCTGACAGCCAAAAGGTAGTTGTCAGCTTTTTTCACTTATGTGCCGGAGATTAAGCATCCGGACATACGAACACTTTCATATAAAATCCCGAAGTAAATTAACATTTTCTTGCTTTTTTGTGAAATTATTGCAATGAATATATATAACTTTGGCGTCTATAACATTATAAAGCCTTCAGTTGCGTTAGTTAAATTACGGGAAACCATCCTTAAAATGGGAAACATTATGAATCCGGAACAGCTTATTCTACTAATGGAGGCTTCTGCAAAACAATATACCAGTATGGAAGTAAAACTCAACGCTTCCGGTTACATCCGGGAAGAAGAAACTTCCGAGCAGGTCGTGCACGGGGTTTATGAAATCATTACAAGATGGTCGCAAGATAAAGAATACTGGAAAATTTCACGAACAATATATCCCACAAATGAAAAACCCGAAACACATGAAGAAGTCGTAACATACGCATTTACTCCTCAGCAAACAAAGCAGCTTACTGAAGAACCAGGTAAAATTCCCAGGGGTCTGGTAAGATTTGGCGGCAAACGCGATATAGATCAATCGTTTTATACTATACATCTGGCACTTTGGGAACATTGTGATATTCTTTGGAAAAAACTGCACGACCAGCGCGATATGACACTGAAATATGATAGAATCAGCAATTTATACGAGTTTAAGGTTCAAATAAAAGAGCCTTCAGATACGACTTTAACATTTTATGTGGACCCGACAAAAAAATTTATTCCTGTAAAAAAAGACCTTTCAGCGCAAAATACGCTTTTGAAACATTTTGAGTGTAATCAATTTCAAAAAATTAATGATGTTTGGATTCCTTTTAGATACTCATGGACGGATCTGCAGCAAAACTGTATGGAGTGTTATGAGGTTGAGCAAGTATCCGTGAATGTACCCATAGATGATAAGTTATTTGATTTTGATTTTCCGGATGGGACAATAATCAGGGACGAGATAGCTGATATTAAGCATAAATTCGACGTGAAACCATAAAGAATCCACACGAAATAAGATATTTCCCGCTTTTTTGGAAAATTATTGTAACGAATTTGCGATTTTGACGTCTATAATATTACGAAGCATTCAGAACTAAAGGTTATATTACATTATTTTGCTTTAGCTATTGGCACTAAAACCTTCATGGAACGTTACGACGCCATGAGACTTGTTTTCTCCGAACGGCAAGGCGAGAAAGTTCTCCGGGGGAACACCATCAAGAATCAGGTCAGGGATATTTCTGAAACCGAATCGTTCGTAGTAGTTCGGGTCGCCTACAAGCATACAGCCTTTTGCGCCGGATGCTTTCAATAATCGCATTCCTTCGTTGACCAGGGCTGTGCCGATACCCTGTTTCTGGAAGCCCGGCTTTACAGAAATGGGACCCAGCCCATACCAGTGACAGCTTTGACCTGAAATTGTCACCGGGGAAAACGCTATATGGCCTACCACTTTTCCCTCAATCTCAGCAACGAGTGAAACGGTAAGTGCGTTGGCGGCTCGTAAAGCCTTGATAATAAATTGTTCCGTTTGGTTGCTGTGCGGCTCATTTGCAAAAGCCGCTATGGTTATTTCTGATATTGCTTCGATATCCGATTTTTGCTCATTCCTGATTATCATCCTGAGTTCCTATTTCTTCTAAAGTTTCTAATAGCTATCCTCTACAACAGCCATTATATAACGCTGAATAATACGGAAACATAGTTGTCGGGTCAAGGATTACTTACTGACTGAACTTTTGTAAAAATGAGAAAAGGCATACCATGTACCAGAATGGTTCAGGGCATACTTTGGAAAAAAAAAAATTTACATCGTTGATATTTTGTTTTGTTCGGTTATCATATCGTCATGCAGAAATTTTTGGACAAGATAATATGCGGCGATTGCATCGAGGTGCTCGGGAAAGTGAGCGAGCCATTTGCAGGCCAATTCGCAGTAAAAATGAACAACGATAAAAGATACAATGTACAGGAGATAGTATCCGCCGTGATTGAGTCTGTGAAAAATGAGCCGACTTAGTAAGGATATGAGCTATTGAAACAATCAAAGAAAGACTTAATTCGTTCTGAATCCCGGGATCGGGGAAATGCGCGGGCTGGAAGCCCGCGATACGTAACGCAGAACAATATATTCCTGTTGGCTCTTCCTTTCATTTCCGGTGCGGCTATGCTCACTGTGATTCAGACGCCGATAGATATGTCATTTCTGGCGTGGATTTCTTATGTGCCGTTTATAGTCGCCGCTTACTACACGAAAGATGTTCGGCCTCGCAGAATGTTCTTTGTAACATTTATTGTCGCATTGTTATACTGGCTTGGGAATTTATACTGGATATTTCCGATTACAATAGCAGGATGGCTGGTTTTGTGTTTATATATCGCATTGCTTTGGCCGTTATTATATTTTTGCCTGCGCTTTTGTATAAAGAAAAAAGTGCCTCTTTTCCTTGCTTCGGCGGTCTTAATCGTCGGAGTTGAGCGAATGCAGGGACTTTTCCTCGGCGGATTTTTCTGGCGATTCCTTGCCCATAGCCAATATAAAAATATTACAATTATTCAAATAGCTGATATTTTCGGTGCAGGCGGCGTGTCTTTCCTAATCGCTATGGTTAATGGAATTATTGCTGAATTTGTCATATTTATTTGGTCAATTTATAAAAAACAGCATGGGCTTGCTACTCTGCGAAGTAGTTCGCTACGAAGCACG
>CAYSHS010000189.1:6252-6697 GCA_964430845.1 uncultured Pirellulales bacterium
GCAGGGACTTTTCCTCGGCGGATTTTTCTGGCGGTTTCTTGCACATAGCCAATATAAAAATATTACACTCATTCAAATCGCAGACATTTTCGGCGCTGGAGGCGTTTCTTTTCTTATCGCGATGGTAAATGGTCTCATTGCGGATTTGATAATCGCAACCCGTGAGAAAAAACTTTTCACAACTCCTCAATTTGCAAAAACAGGCGTTGTCAGTCTAACAGTAATCGCAGCTTTATTTTACGGTCGATGGAGACTGGAGCAGGAAGACGAATATGTGGAAAATGGCCCGCTCGCGGCTTCGCTGCAATCCAATGTACCTCAATCGGTGAAAAGGAGTTTTGAATCGAGTGAGGATTTGTTCGATGCGTTAATGAAAGACAGCAACGAAGCATCGACACACAAACCTGAGCTGATTGTCTGGCCCGAAACTATGGTACAAGGAATA
>CAYSHS010000190.1:0-6686 GCA_964430845.1 uncultured Pirellulales bacterium
ACCAGGGTACGGTCTGAATACAAACCAAATAATCCCCGGACACCAACAGCGTACCTCTGACGGTCAACTTTCCGTACATCCACTCCCGGGGCAAACTGCAATATCTCCGGGATGGTGGTCACACCACTATTGTGAATATCCTCGGCTGTTATGATGCTGATGGGAACAGATGCTTTGTTGATTTTCTGTTCCTGCCTCGATGCCGAAACAACAGTCGGAATCTCCATCAGCTCTTCAATTGACAAGTTGAATAAGTCTTGCGTCTCGTTCGATTCCTGCTGTACTGCAAATGCCTGTGAAGCAATTGCAAGCAGAATCAAAAGACTGCAGGTAAGCCCAACCTGATATATGGATTGACGCTTCTTCGCAAACGTTATATTATAATTATTCGTTGTACGCATAATCTTACACCCCATATCTGGTCTTTCTTGATATCCGAACTTTTATAAAACTCTTATCAATATCACTATAATCGGCATTATTGCCCTGCGGATTTATTAAAAAGCCAATTTCACATCGCATAGATCCGCACAAAGCGGTTAGACACAGGATTTACTGTGTTCTGAAGTGGTTTTGATTTGAAATGATCGCTTATATATATTACTCTTGATCGAGAAATTCGGTTTATTCAATAAGAAAGCCTCATAAGTCCGATAAACAATATGAGATCTCAGTTGCTCAATGCATTCATAATTTCATCAGGCCAGTTTCTACTCAAAACTCTATCGAATTCACCGTTTGATTTAAGAATAACTATCTCATCATCGAAGTTATATGAATCTTTCTTGTCTTTGGATGAAAATAATATATTATTAGACGCAAAGCAGGATATTTCTTTGTTGCCTTTCCATGAAGGCATCATGTCCCATGTATCATCATGTGAAGAACTTTTATTTTTCTCAGATTTTGTAACTGGTAATAATGCGAATGTCTGACCAAGCTCATATATCATAAACCTGTAATTTGGCATCGGAAGTAAAATCTTTTTCCCATCAGGTGAAATATCAAAATAACCCATTGCGTTATTTCCGGCTAAATCGAAAGAAACGTCCCTTGGAAGAATTTCACTTACACTTCCAGTTTCATCATCATAACAAAATAAGGACCATCTCGGTTCATCATCTATAGGACTGGAAGGGAAATTCATTATGTGACTTGAAAAAAAGATTTTGCCGGACGAACTGTATTGAACTTTCATAAATGGATGAAATATTACACCAGCCAAATCTGTCTTTTTACCTTTGCAGGAATAAGCTCCCATATCTGATGGCTCGGATGTGGCTAAAAAATTGTTATTTACATCGACTACCTCAGTAGTTCGCAATACTCCCAGAGAATATTCCTCTTTAAAAACGTTTTTTATTTGTTTCTCAAGAAAAGTTAATGCTTTACTGTCTCTTCGCCAGCAATAATATGGAGCTACAAAATCAGCTATATGCATTGTTTTGGAATCTTTATTTAATGATGCCGCATAAAGGTCGAACCTTAAGAAATTTTGTGAGTCATTGTTATTGTTATCGTAAAAACCATTCCATGACGTATAAGAGATGAATTTGTTATCAGGAGATATTTGCGGCCAGCAGATAACTCCCAAACTTGTTGTTATTAATTCAGGTTTGTTTTCGGATATTCGCTCCGGGATTGTTACAAATAGCTTATAAACTATAATATCCAGTTCCTTGCCTTTTTCGATTGCATTAGGATCTATTTGTTTGGCCAGTGATGAATCTGAATTTTCGAATAAATATCGTATTACCCAATTAGTAACAGGCTCTCCGCGGAACGGGTCTAAATCCATTTTTTCAAAATCTGTTTGGCCCTGTGAAATCAGCTCTCGTGCGTGCTGTGCACAAGTTTTAATCAATTCTACCTGGTGGTCAGGCAACTGCTTCAATCCTTCTTCAAGGCTGGCACATTTTTGACTTATAGAGTACGCGATTAACTTTCCATCTTCCGAAATACAAATATTGCGAAAAGGATTATTATCTTTTTCAAACTCGCTTATTTTCGTTAAAGCATCAGTTTTGCCATCAACTAAAGCTAATTGGTTATCATAACGAAGCACACCAACTGAGCCGTCATACGACCATTGCAAGGAATTTTCCGGAAAACAACCTGTAAGAAAAATTACCGCTACGTGAAACAAAACCAGGCAATACTTTTTTATCTTGTTACTCATGATTTTTCTCCTTTAAATAACTTCTGTATTTTTCCAATAAAGAAGGACTTGAATTATATTCTCTCTGTATTCTTTCGGGTGATGGATTTAACATAGCTGTAATTTTGTTACGCCAGAAACCTTCACCAAGGTCATCGAGGTTAAATCCTGTTTTTGGGGTGGATGTTGCGGAAGCTACTACCAATTTAGATTCTTGTTGAGGTACATCCTGCTTTGAAATTCGTCCCGCTATTACTCCGATACAAGCTGCGATTACAATCACCGCGGCCCAGCGAATTATAGGAAAATAATTAAATTTTATTGGTATTTTATTTTCTGCCGGCTGATTTATAAAAGTAATTTTTGAGTCAAAAGCTATCTGGGTTTTATTGTAAATTGCCTGCATCTCCAAAAAATATTTATTTTCTTCCGGATGTTCTGCAAGATACTCTCGCAAAAGAGCTTCGACATCTTCGCTTAACTGACCAGATGCTGAATCTATTGCCAATCTTTCAATTGTCTCAGGATTCATTTTCCCAATCTCCAACATTTTCTTTAATAGCTTTCAATCCCCTGTGCAGCCGCGACCTTACGGTCCCGACAGGGATTTCAAGAGTATGAGCGATTTGTTCATAACTTAACCCGGCTGCAAATCTTAGATGAATAACCTCGCTATACTCTTCGTTTAACTTTTTCACGGCTTCCCATACTTTCTCGATATTGTTTAAATTCGTTTCTTCAATAGAAGCATCCTTTTTTCGCTCAGGCATTTGTGTTTCTATCGTTGCGTTCTCACGAGTTCTTTTTCTTAGCCAGTCAACGCGAGTTCTTCTTGCAATTCCGAAAAGCCACGTTTGCCTGCTTGCTTTTCCATTAAACTGATGCCATGCCCGAAACGCACGCAGGCAGCAATCCTGTGCCATATCGTCGGCGTCTGCGGCATTTCTACATGCGCAAAACATATACGCTCGTACCTTTCCGGATGCCTGATTCCAAAACTCCTGAAATTCATTCGTGAATTTATTTTTCATATTTCATCCGCATATATTGTCGGCGCAAGAGCAAAAAAGTTCCCACAAATTGAAAAAAATATCACAAATTTCGCAAAAAAGCCAGAATTGAATAATTGATTATGAAAAGGTTTTAATAAAACAGAGTTTTCAGGATTTCCCGTAAACAGCTACGACATTCATAACTGAACTTTTGCAAACAATTAAATATTTATTAAAAATTACTTGATAAATTATGCTCTTTAATACAAAATGGAGGTTTTCGGTATATTTATCGAGAGGTTATAACGATGAAAAAAATAGCAAGAGGAATTGAAAAACTGTACCTGTTGCTATTATTATATTTATTAGTATTGGCTGCAAATACAAATACACATGCAGACGCAGATATGCAGGCTGAGCCAAAGCAATCATTGGAAATTACCGTTCTCGATAAATCTTCAGGCAAGCCTGTCCCAGGCGTGCAGGTTAACGCCAGGATTATTCAGGAAGCCGGAGGCGACATAAGACAAAAAGAAGTAACCGACGAAAACGGAAAATGCACTTTTTCAATTGAAAATAAAAATATCGAGCTGTTGCGGCTGGAAGCCGTTAAAAATGGTTACGTGCCGATTCAAATATCTCTGTCTGCATCGGAAACTCATCAGGAAATCTCAACTCAGCAAACTCTTAATCTCGATAAGGGAACAAAAATAGGAGGCAAAGTCCAGGATGAGCAGGGTAATCCTGTTTCAGGAGTCACAGTTTCTATTTCACTTCAAAGTTCCGATAGAAGCAGTACAGCTATCGTATCCGGTCACGAGGAAAAAACCGATGCCAACGGCTTATGGACATGTGACATTATTCCTGAAAAGCCCGACAGAATTATGATTCGTTTAACGGATCCGAATTACAGAACTGAAACTTTTATGACACAGGCTCCTTCACCAACTGTACAAATGCTTCAGGAAATGTCACATGTAATGATATTGCGCAAACAATTGAAAATCACAGGGCAGGTTCTTGACACTAACGGCGTACCAATCGAGGGAGCTTTAGTTGCGCAAGGCGCCGACAGAAGAACTCTATTTTTTCCCAGTACAAAAACCGACAGTGAAGGCCGCTATACTTTTGAAAATGTATCGCTGGGCGATATGATTTTGACTGTGCAGGCGCCGGGATACAGCCCTGATTCAATGCGTTTCATGGTCGATAAACAAATGCCGCCTATAATATTCCGCCTTGAGCCGGGTCATACCATTAAAGGACGAGTCGTTGACCCAAACAACAAGCCTGTAGAAGGCGCCACTGTAAGCGCCGACACATGGCACGAATTCCGCTCGCTGACTTGGCAAACCGAAACTGACGCGAACGGACAATTCGTATGGAATGATGCTCCCCTGGACGAATTAACTATTAATATAAATAAGTGGCGCTATATTATAATCCTTAATTTCAGCATCAAGGCTTCAGATAAAGATTATGTTATTACACTCTATCCCGAGCTGGTCATTCATGGCAAAATTGTTGACGCAAATTCAGGTGAGCCTGTGAATGATTTTAGTTTCTATCCGGGTGTGGAAGGAGGCGAAGGACAGGATATTTCATGGAAGCCGGGTTCGAGGATAACAAAACAAAATGAATACGAAATGAGATTCACATACCCGAGCAGTGAATATTATATTCGTGTGGAAGCCGATGGATACGAGACTGAAGTTTCACGTGCTGTTTCAGGAAATGAAGGCAACGTTATCTTGGACTTTAAGCTGAAAAAAATCGTTCCCGTCACCGGCTTAATACTGTCACCTGATGGAATGCCTCTTGCAGATGCAGAGGTGATGGTGGTGACACGCCGGCTTCGAATACTTAATGGTATAGCAGGCTCACGGCCATCCAATGATAAATTGTCTGTTAAAACCGATACTGCAGGCAGGTTCAGCTTCTTTCCAAAAAGCGAAGAATTTTCAATAGTGATTCTGAACGAACAGGGATACGCTTTCGCAGGACACGAAGAACCGGCTACATTAAAAAATATAACTCTATCTGCCTGGTCAAAACTGGAGGGAACTTTGAAAATAGGTGATAAACCAGGTGCTAAGGAGACTATCACTTACAATCCTGAGTCTTTGCCTGAGCTAAATGGAGTGACTTTTGATTTCCAGACGCAGACAGATGAGATTGGTCATTTTGTTTTCGATAAAATCCCGCTGGGCGAAGGCACAGTGACAAGGTCACTTCGTACCAAAGGTAATCTTCGATTAAACACTCATACAATTCATGTTGAAGCCATACCAGGTCAGGCTGCAAAAATCAATATTGGCGGTACAGGCAGACCTGTTACCGGAAAAATTATAATACCTGAGCAAATAAAGAAAAGAACGGACTGGCAGCATATCGAAGGCAGTCTGAATATCGATTCACCCGACAATCCTTATTTGCTGATCGGCTTCGATGTAAATAATGATGGCTCCTTTCGTATCGATGATGTTCCTGCAGGAGAATATTTGCTTTACATTCAGGCGTATGATTTGAATTCTCAGCTACAGCTATCTAATATGGAGCAGGTAGGTTCATTGAGCCATCAGTTCAGTGTCCCTGATATCCCGGGAGGGCGAAGTGACCAGGCTCTCGAGCTTGGCGAATTCGAGCTTGAGATAACGGGAGACATTGCAGCCGGACAAACTTTAGTCGGAAAGTCTATCCCTGATTTCAAAAATATCACAACCAGCTTTTCCAAGACGCAGGCGCGGGGGAAATCAATTTTAATCTGTTTCTGGGATTACGAGCAAAGACCATCGAGAAACTGCATTATCGAGCTGAACAAAAAAGCAAACGAGCTTAAAGAAAAGAATATCGTAATAGCGGCTGTTCACATCTCGAAAATCGAGCAGGAAACACTCGACAAATGGCTCAAAGATAATGAGATTACCCTGTCCATAGGAACAGCCGGAGATAACGAATCGAAGGTCCGCTACAACTGGGCAATTAAATCCCTGCCCTGGCTGGTCCTGACAAATACCGGTCATACAGTAATCAGCGAAGGATTCGGCATAAACGAGCTTGATGAAAAAATCGACTCTATTAAATACTGATTACAGGATAATTATTGGTTATAATTAAATCTTTGGGAATTTTCAGCCGGAGATGTAATTTGATATAAAAATAATAAGGTGGAAACGCATTATGATATGTAAATACTTTTTAAGGATATTATATGTCATGTTATCATAATGTTCCTACAAATATTGGTGCCCAAATATTAGTGGCTGTCCCTATTTTGTCCAAATTTTACAGCACAGACATTCAATTTGGATACTTTAATACAACAGGCGGCAGGATTTGCGGTTACATTAATTGCCTACCCAACGGAAGGTGTGGATTTACCTGTTTCGCCGACATGGTCAAGTGATCCTTCAGGTCTTGTATTTACACCATACGATCCTCTTTATGCACAAAAAGTTGCCGTAAGCAATTTATCTCCGGGAACAAATTACACTGTAACTGCTAAATGTGGGGCATCTGATCCCGGTGATAGTATT
>CAYSHS010000191.1:0-6648 GCA_964430845.1 uncultured Pirellulales bacterium
ATCGAACCAAAAACATAAGTGCTTTATAAATAAGCAATAATGATAAAAAAAGCCGAACCTATAAACGCGACTTTCTTGTTCAATCTCCTTCTGACCATAAAAAAAACCTCATATCATAAGACTCAGCTTTTAGTTTTGAATGTTTACCATTCGGGCCAACATTCCTTTTCTAAAATCGGTAAAATCACGTTCAATAACGACTCACATGCCCTGATTGTTTCTTCTTTGTCCGGTGCAGGTGCAGATTGATTAAAAGCAAGCTCAATCTTTGAAAAATACGATGATTTACGGAAAAGGTTCTTATTTAAGGCAATTCGAGCTTCTTCTCTGCTTCCGGCATATTCTCCATTTACCCTGAAAAAATATAAAACCGGAAAAGTCCCCTGGTTTACCCATATATCGCTTTTTTCACTGCCGAAAACAAGATATTGAGCAGGTATGCTTTTTTGAGATTTTTTGCCGATATGAAGTGTTACACCTGTCTTAGTAACTCTCTGAAATCCCCCGCCTGCATAGCACTCTTCCGGTACGTGAGGCACTTTATCGGGACTTGAATAATATGTTATAAATAAAAGGCACTTTCGGACAGGACTATTTATTGGAGCGTTGCCATCTTCGATAATCCATTGAATATAATCCTGAGTTCCCAGCTCTTTCACTATTTCCCGGTTTTCGATTTTCAGCTTATTTTGAGGCTCGACTGTATAAGGAGATATACCATTCTCATCCAGAAGGTCCAGGGATTTTCTTAATGGTATAGGCTCTTTCTGCAAATACAGCCCAAGTCTTTCTATTGCGGCAGACATTCCGGCACCTGCAACAGCAAGCACAGCAGCACATATTAAGAATGCCGGCTGAAAATAAACTTTTATTTTATCCCGTGAGCTTTCAATCATATCTTATCTTTTCGCTCAACAATGTCTTCGCAAATTACCCTTCCATCCTCAACAAACAAACTCGACATAAACCATGCCAGAAATCCATATAATCCAAACGCCAAAGGAAGCATCGCTATCCCGAGCAAATCATGGTAGATACCTTGTGTATATTTGGGATGTACGAGAACGTATATAAAACCCGTGATTGTTACTCGAACTATGTTGCAAAAAATAGCGATAGGAACTGTGCTTGCGAGCAGGATAATTCTCTGCCATAACGGTCTGCGATGAATGTATGCCATCACGACACCGAGTGCCAGGAAAGCCATAAGCAGTCTCATCCCGCTGCATGCTTCCGCTACATCAAGCGAAGGTTCTATCTGGCGTCCCTTGTATATAATATCTATAACCGCGCCTTTCGCATTTGCTTCCATTCCATTGATTAAATTAAGCAAAGCCGCTCCAGATGATGCTGCCCATTGTCTCATGGGACTTGTCATATACTTGTAAAATCTGTCGGGTAAGGGTACTGCAAATACAAGAAAAGCAATCGGCATCCATGTATATTTTAACAATCGTAATCCACCTAAAAATAAAACAACGGCTCCAATAGCGGCTATCATAGACAATGAGCGGAAATACGCCCAGCCTGAAGGACTGACAATATTAAATATATAAAAAAGAATGGATACGATTAAAACAGGCAAACCAAAATAATTCGGCTTAACTTCCAGATTAACAATTTCTTTTTTACGCTGGTTTATAAAATACAGGCTGAATAGAGGTATGATAAATCCATGCGACCAGTTCCTGTCATTTATCCAAACATAAACGATACTATTTATTTCCCGGTAAAAAACATACAAGAACAGGCTTACAATGACTAATATTTTAATACAGTTATGAAGTCCGATCTCAGACCAGTGCTCCCTGATACAAAGCTGTGTGTCGTGTCTTGTAATCGGTATAACCATTCTATATTTCTCAACATGACTAAGTTTTCTGCAAAATTGAAGTTAGACATTGAACTTTTACAAAAAGGATAAAAGGCATATATTATTTAAGAAAACCGCTGAATAATTTTATTGACAACAATATTAGAACAGCCTGCTGCTATAAAAGTCCTTGTCAGCAAAGTTGCGGTCATAAACAAATCCGAAACCATAAGTAGCCCTGAATGAGTTACGAAGCAAGGCAAGCCACCTCGAGACAGCATGTGTCCCTACATTTATAATATCGTGAGGCTTGATATAAATATCCGGCTGCTCCCCGCTAAAGATTTTATCAAGGTCAACCCTGACAATTTCCTCTTTGTTTCTTCCAATTCTCCTGGTAATTTCGCAACGCTTGGGCCAGGCAAGAGGCCCCAAGCTGCCTGCTGCCGCAATAACTTGTTTTAGAGTCATCCGGCCTCCTGTAAGGTCCATTTCGCCGGTACGATTTACATTGCCCATTACATAAATTTTACCTGCTACATCAAGCGGGACAACGATAGTATCACCTGCTTTAATTATTATATTATAGCGTGACTCACCTGCAATCAGCTTATCGACCGGTATCTGAATGACCCGCGGCTCGCTGACCTGCTCAACCCAGGGAAATTCCTGGTTGATTTTGGTCGTTCCTTTTTCTATTGTTGTTTCAGGTATATTCTCCTGAGGCACACTTTTTCGGACAGGCACCCACGTACCATTTTGTATTTCCCACTGGATTTGTTCTTCCTGTGTTAATTTTGTTACAGGTAATTGTTCTTTTTCAGGACTGCCTCCCATCGCCGGAGCTTCTCCTGTTGAAGGAGTGCCTCCTGTCGTTACGGGAGACTCTACTACTACAGGCACCCAGGTACCATTTTGAAAAATCCATTGGATATGGCTCCCTTCTTCTGCACCGCCTGTTTCTTCCGGAGGCTGCCGTGCACTTGTTTGCCCCCTTGGCTCTACTTGCACAGGTGTTTCATTCCTATCGACAGGCTGGCCGGAAACTCTTTTCAAAGCTTCCTCGACACTAACGCGATTTTCTATTTCATGGTTTTCCGCCTGCATATCAGAAAACTGATAAGCATTTCTGCCTCCGAATCCACGCGGCGTGTTGCTTCTAAACGATGTGCTATTTCTATTTTGATTATAATTCCCCGAATATCCATTAGCTTCCCTGTCTAATACCATTTCCGACGATGAGACTACTACCTTACTGACAGGGAAATTATACGATTCCTGTTTGCGCTGTATCGAGCCGGCAGTTACAGGTTGTTCCAAATTATATGCCGAATGAATGGACTGGTAATCCTTAATATCGTTTTTACTCGTTTTGGAATTTTTGCCGTCTCCCTTATCCTGTCTTATTACAAATATGTCAGATACATTTATCTGGCTTGCTCCCCCTGCCGGTGCAAGAGCATCCAGGAGTCTGAAATTATACCGCGGTATGGGATACCTGTTAGGAACATGCACTCCATCACCCAAAATCGAATATGCACGCTGAGGTGACTGCAGTAAGGTGATACTTACCAGCGGATTAATTAATATATTCGGAGTGAGCACCCTTTTAATCATGTCTTCGAGCTGCGTTTCAGTCTTTCCTCTTACCTGGAGAACCGCCACACCCGGTATGGATATTTTACCGGTTTCTGATACGACAAAATCCTGTTCGTAAGATGTACCCTGGCCAAGAAGCTCGTAGATATATACATGGATAATGTCACCCGCCATAAGAGTGTAATCCGATTCGGTAGCAACGGAGTCTATAGGTCTGGGATCCTCTCCCTGCGCCCATGCTATGGGCGTCTCTTCTGCCACTCCAAGCGTATCCAGGATATCATTAACAGACGGACTGTATTTAAACCGGCCAACCTGTGTGGGATCAAAGAACTTATTCCCGCACCCCGATGTAACACAAAGCAGCAGAAATAAGGTATGAAAAATAAAATAACCTTTTAGGCTTCTGCCTTGAGGTTTTATATTATTCATAATGATAAACTTCCAAAATAATTTCTTTTTACATTTAATCCATACACAGATTAATAGAAATACGCTTCCATATGCTGGAATTTATCGTCCTTTTACTGTACCTGCTTAACTTTTTTAATCTGCGAAAAGGCAATAAGACCGGTATTAGTCAATTGTCTTAACTATTTATTCGACAAGAAGTTATGATAACTCAGATTGAAGACCGGTGTTTTTCCTGTATAATTTCCGGATAAATTCGAAATTCCACTGGGTTATTGATATCGTTAGCCCTATAATTAATAGAATTGAAATACAGATAGGTATTGATTCAAGAAGGAAGAATATTATAAAGAAGTGTTCTCACAGGTGATAGAAATTTGTATTAATGTGAATAAATGAATTATTTTTTTTGTTTTTCTTGAAAATTTTAAAATATTCTGTAAGTATGAACGTTCTTTTATATAAGAACAGGCTTAATCGTGTAAAAAAACTCTTTTAGAATTTTTTATGGAGGTAATAAGAAATGGTAACTTCAAGGAAATATAGGCATATTATTGCATCTTCGCTGGTTTTACTTATTTTCACAATGCAGCTACAAGCGCAAGGTCCGGAAAACGACCAGCTTCTAAAAAACATACCTGAAGGGGCTTTATTATGCGTACGTATAAACAATTTTAATAACTCTTTGACTCAAATGGACCAGTTTTTAACAGGCGTATCCCCCGTGGGAGTGTCAATGCTGGTTCAGGCTCAATTGACAAACATGCTGGGAAGTCAGCAATTGGCAGGACTGGATATGAACGGGAGCTTCGCGGCGTTTGCAACAGTCTTGAACAGCCAGGTTGCTCAGCCGGACGCAATGCCTGATATTTTCATCGGAGTCCTTGCTCCTGTTACAGATTACAAGCAGTTTATCGATGGCATCTCAAGCAAAACGCCTGTTGATTCCAACGGTATCGTAAAAGTATTATCACTCGGCAACCCTATAATACTGTTATCTCAGTGCGGCAATTATGCACTTGCAACATGGTCCGGCGGATATAACAACCTTCTGAAATTTAAAAAATTAATGAACGGCGGAGCTGGTGCATACGCAAATAATGCAACACTGGCAAATGTATTAGATGCTTCCCAAGCCAAACAGGCTGCAAGCGAGCCATTCTGGATTTACGCTAATATTCAGCAGGCTTCCAAATCTTTCGAGCCTATAATTTCGAGCACCATGCAAAGCATCAAAGCGTCTTTAAGTAATATTCCGAACACCAGCACGGGAATTTCAGATTCAAGTCTCCAGAACATTATGAATATGTACGTCAGTATTATAGATACGATACTGAAAGAGGTTAATTCCGTCAGTTTATCGATCAATCCTACACCAGTTGCACTGAATATGACAAAGATGGTTACAACAGTCCCCGGAACAGAGATGGCAAAAATGTTTGCCTCGAATACATCTGCACAGCAGAACAACCTGCTTCCATACCTTGAAGACGGCGCCATGATGAATTTCGCATTTTTAATGAATTCACCATTACTTAAAGAAGCAGTAAATTTGCAGGTTAATCTGCTTGCCATAATGAGCGGCAAGAGTGCAAACAGTGACGATTTACAAAAAATGAAATCTATTGCCGAAAGTATGATTGATTGCGTCAAAGGTCCGGCCGCATATACGTTTTCTGCGGATAATCAAATAAAGCCGCCTTTCAAGGGAAACTATATTATAGCTGTCAAGGATGAGAATAAATTCAGGCAGCTAATAAACGACTCGACGGAAATGATGAAAACCATGGGAATTATGGATTTGTACAAAAGCATGGGAATGGATGTCGATTTTACGATTAACCAAAACGTAGAAACCTATAAGGGTATTTCAATAGACTCGGCAAAATTAGTAATGAAATTCACCGATGCCAATACACCGCAGGCACAAATGTTGAAAGATATGTACGGCAGCGGATTCGATTATCGCTGGGGCATTGTCAACGGCCTTTTCGCCTGCACAATCGGCTCAGATGCGGGTACTACAATGCACAAGCTGATCGATAAAATCCAGGCAGGCGGAACAATGCAGCTCGCACCTGAAATTAAAACAGCCTTGACGCTTGTACCTGAAGCTGAAAAATCGGACTTTTTCATCACCATGAATCTTCTGCGCCTGTTTAAGCTTGGTGTTAGCATGGTACCATCCGTTGCAACGCTTCCTATTACAAACGTAGATATTCAAACCGGCAGTAATCTTGTTATTGATGGTAAAGCGAATAACGGGACAATGACTGTTCACATCGCACTGCCAAAAGAGCATTTGCAGGAAATTATGAAAACTATTATGGCAATCCAGCAGAAAATGACGCAGAGCCAAAATACTCCTTCTTCAGCTATGTAAAAAAAACCTTTGTAGAAATTTATGCTGTCTATTAGACATCACTGCTGCCGGTTCCATCATGCTCATCTACGATAGTAGAAATTTATGCTGTCTATTAGACGTTTGTGATTAGTTGCCTCGCCCATAGATCTACGATAGTAGAAATTTATGCTGTCTATTAGACGTTGATTTATAAGACTCTGGGTCGCCTAATCTACGATAGTAGAAATTTATGCTGTCTATTAGACACAATTCTTGAACTGGTGAACGCATGAATCTACGATAGTAGAAATTTATGCTGTCTATTAGACGATACGGTTGCAGATGATAGCCTGACATATCTACGATAGTAGAAATTTATGCTGTCTATTAGACTGTCAGGCGTTTAAGTTACGGCTGCCATCTACGATAGTAGAAATTTATGCTGTCTATTAGACGTTAGGTTTGCTCAAAGATTTCACAG
>CAYSHS010000192.1:0-6642 GCA_964430845.1 uncultured Pirellulales bacterium
AATCTGGTTTTCATCATTCAGATAAAGCAAATCCGAGAAGCCTTTGCCATTTAGAAATTCGAGAGTTACCACTTTGGTATCTTCTCCGGTATTTTCATTAACCGGTTTAAAGGTAAGTAAAGCAGGAGTTATATTCCCGCTGGAATCAATCATATCGACTACAGCTTCCTTGATATTATTCTCAACTACCCGGCCGACGAGCAATTCGAGAAAAATAGTTGGAACAATCATAGAGCCATCATGATAATGCTCTTCACGGGTCCTGTCATTGACCATATTCGTGACTTTTATCGACCCGGATTCGTCAAGAGCTGTCTTCGTAGTTAATCGGCCTGTTCTCGTAAGTGTCTGGCTTTGCCAGGCATACATATTAAGATACTTGTTACCATTGAACAAAGTGATCTGCTCCTGTGGCTCGCGTCCTGCATAAAAAAGCTGGCTCGCCGCGCTAATATGAAATTGCTCGTCAGCGCTCGAATTTCCAATCAAATCAACAGTAAAACCAAGGTTGTGATTTCCGGAATCCCGGATAAAAAAACATGCCTGCTTGTTGAGATTGTTTATGAAAGTATCGATTCCCTTGCTTTTTATTTCAGTGACAATTTCCGCCCCTGTTTTAACCGGATTATCTTTTTCGAAAATCATGCTTTCTATAATCTTTTTAAAAACCTTCTCGGCAACTTCTATCTCGAAGGTTGTTTGAATAACTTTAATATTAACAGTGCGATTGTCAGGTAATTTTATGTTGCCCAGATAAACAGGGGAAGGATTTTTGATATGTACCCAGTCTATCTCCAGGTTTCCCTTATGTATCAGACCTTTTTCTACAATCTCAATATTCGGGTCAGATATGATTTTCTCAAACTGGTCTAATGAAACCGGCAAGTACCAGCAGCTCACCGCCGCGGCGATAAATTGCCCCTCGACTTTATAACTGCTGCTCAGTACAAAGGCATTATCTGCATATAGCCATTTCTCGGTACTTTTCCAGCCTTTTCCTGTCGGTATGGAAAGTGACAGACCTGAATGAGCCAGCTCTATGGGGTCGGAAAAAACGAGGACGGAATTCGCGGAGACGATAAGCTGTGCGATAAGAAGTGATATTATAAACATGCCCAAAAATACTATCTTATCGGCCCCGAATTTTTTTGATTCATAAGTTTCATTCATATAATGTGCAATGTTACAAAATCGGAGCGTTTTTTGCAAGCCTGCCTTTGAGCTTATTTATAAACAGCAATAGAATGTAAGATGCGATATATTACTCTGCGAAGTAAGCTACGAAGCACGAGAATCGCACACTATCTCTTCCGGATGCTGCGTTCTTTGTTATGTATTTTTTATACAACCAATTTTGCTTCGACCTGCTCGCCTGGTTTGAAGGGCAGGGGCTGGCCGAACTGGATTGCTATGCGGCGGAGGAACGGGTTGATGTTATCTACGCGGCAGACGTGGCCTGACCTTGTGAAGTCTGCTATATCGAATGAATCGTCGCAGCCGTATTTGGGAACGCTAAAACGAGTAGTCAGATGCTGGCCAATGTAGGGACAGTCCTGGTCGGCATAGCATGTGAACGCAGCACCTCTGCTGGATACGTCAACCATTTGTCCCTGCGTCAGTGAATAGTCAGGGTTTTCCGCAAACCAGATAGGCCAGTAGTAACGCAGTCTTTGTTCTGTTCTTCGCTCGTTATAGTCTTCCATTTTCAAACCTCATAATCCCCCGGCGTTAATTTTCTTCAATGCACACGAATCGGCAAAAATGGGAGTGCACTTTACGAGCAAAAGCATGGAAAATCGCGTCGTATTGCATTGAAAAGGAGAATTATCGAGATTAAGGCTGATTTCGATTAGAAGTGCTTGCGAAAAATATTGTTATTTTTCAACTTTCAGCCTTCATATTCCTATAACATTAGCAGAAGTCTAAAAAACAAGCCCGGTTTTGAAGCCGGGCTTGTAATTTTTCAAATCATACTGTTATATTTTATGCCTTTTTAGCGTAAAGCTCCTTCAGTACCTGATACAGAGCAGTATATACAGCAGAGCCGCCGCAGATGATTCCTTCGTAGCCTGCAATCTTACCTATGGTTGCATTACCAGTACCATGGGCAATAGCCAGTAAGAAGAACAGCAATGCCAGGGATCCAAAAATAAACTGCAAATAGCAATTGAGCTTGAGCGTGCCGATAAACATAACCAGCGTAAAGATTCCCCAGGCTACAAGGTATGCTACAAAAGCGCTTGTACCAGGAGCTTCACCCAATCCAACCATTGGCATTATGATGAGAAACACTAACGAAAACCAAAACAATCCATATGAAGTAAATGCGGTTGCGCCAAAAGTATTGTTTTTCTTCCATTCGAAAATACCTGCAAAAATCTGCGCCATTCCACCATAACAGATACCCATAGCCAGAATCATTGCATTCATTTTGTACATACCTGCGTTATGCAGGTTCAGCAAAACTGTTGTCATACCAAATCCCATCAGGCCGAGTGGTGCGGGATTAGCTGTTGTGTCTTTAATCACGACAGTTTGACTGCTGTTTTCTTTTTCCATATTCAAGTCCTTTCACTAAATTCGCTCTGGAAGATAATCAAAGTTCCAGACTAAAAAAACCTTCACGGATTTTAAATATATTTATAAGCCTCGTCCTTTGACAAGCTCTTCAACTACATGCGGATCGGCAAGCGTTGTAATATCACCCAGATTGCCGGTATCTTTCTCTGCAATCTTACGCAGAATTCTTCTCATAATTTTACCGGAGCGAGTTTTCGGCAGGGCCGGTGCGAATTGAATAGCTTCAGGTGCGGCGATAGCGCCGATTTCCTTACGCACGTGCATAATAAGCTCTTTTTTCAGCTCATCGCTTTCTTCTACGCCACCCACGAGAGTTACAAAGGCATACAAGCCCTGGCCTTTGATTTCGTGAGGAATAGGAGTTACTGCGGCTTCTGCTACCTTGTCATGGCTTACAAGCGCGCTTTCAACTTCCGCAGTTCCAATACGATGACCTGATACGTTAACGACATCGTCGATTCGACCCATCAGCCAGTAATCGCCGTCCTTATCAATGCGGCAGCCATCGCCGGCGAAGTAGATATCGTTATACATCGTGAAATAAGTATCAATAAACCTGTCGTGGTCTCCCCACATTGTTCTCATCATTCCGGGCCACGGCTTGCGGATACAGAGCTTGCCGCCTTCGTTCGGGTCGCATTGAGTGCCATCGTCGCGCAGGACCACAGTGTCAACACCGAAGAAAGGCCTGCTCGCACTGCCCGGTTTTAATGTATGCGCGCCGGGAAGAGGAGTAATCAAGATGCCGCCTGTTTCAGTTTGCCACCAAGTATCGACTATCGGACAGCGATTGCGTCCGATTTTTTCATAATACCATATCCATGCTTCTGGATTTATCGGCTCACCGACTGTTCCAAGCACTCTCAAGGTGTCGAGCTTGTATTTCGCAGGCCATTCCTCGCCAAGACGCATGAGCGCCCTGATAGCGGTAGGTGCAGTATAAAAAACGGTAACACCGAGCTTATCACAGATATGCCAGAAGCGTCCGGCATCGGGATAAGTTGGCACACCCTCGAACATAAGAGAAGTTGCGCCGTTTGCCAGCGGGCCATAAACAATATAACTGTGCCCGGTTACCCATCCTATGTCGGCAGTGCACCAGTAAATATCATCATCGTGAATGTTAAAGATGACTTTATGAGTGAAAGTAGTATGTACAAGATAACCGGCAGTGGTATGAACAACGCCTTTGGGCTTACCTGTCGAGCCTGAAGTGTAGAGGATAAACAGCGGGTCTTCTGCATCCATAGGCTCAGCATCACAATTTTCTTCGGCATTTGCCATTTCATCGTGATACCAGACATCCCTGCCATCTTTCATATGACAAGGCTCATCAGTAACTTTTGTGACTATGACGCTCTCTATAGTCGGTGTTTTTTCGAGTGCTGCGTCGGCAATATCCTTGAGCTTGATATGTTTTCCTGCGCGCAGTGAGACATTCGATGTGATAAGCATTTTACAATCGGAATCATTAATGCGGTCCATAATAGCGTCTGAGCTGAATCCGCCGAAAATCACCGAGTGAATCGCACCGATACGGGCACATGCAAGCATGGCAATTGGCAGCTCGACAACCATAGGCATATAAATAGCAATGCGGTCGCCTTTTGTAATACCTTTTGATTTAAGAACATTAGCAAATTTACAGACTTCCTTATGAAGCTGCTCATAGGTATATTTCTTGACTGCATCTTCAGCCTCACCCTGCCAGAGCAGAGCGATTTTTTTTGCGATTGGTGTGCCGAGATGACGGTCAAGGCAGTTATAAGAGACGTTCAGTTTTCCATCTTCAAACCATGTATGCTCAATCTAACGATTTTTAGTATCCCACGTGTATTCCAGAGCTTTAGTGGGTTTTTTGAACCAATGCAGGTTTTCGGCCTCTTTCAGCCAGAAGCTATCCGGCTCATTAATGGATTCTTCCCACATTTTCTGATATTGTTCCATGCTGTTGATATAAGCATTAGCCTTGATATTGGCCGGCGGCGGAAAAGTACGATTTTCACTCATAAGAGAATCAATACCTTTTTTCTGTTCCATGCTGTTCTCCTTGTTGATTTATTAACATAATTAATTTAATTTCTACTTTATGCCCTTCTTCGAGGTATAAATACAATTCTATAGTCCTGCAATGCGATTGCAGGCTCTAAAATAAAGACAAACCCCATCTGTCATAAATACGATGGATTCGTATTTATACACGTATAATCCAGGGTTGTCAACTGAAAAAAGGATTCTTTAGAATTTATACTTCAAAGCCGCCTGCAATCTAACGCTTTCGCCATCTCCGGAGCCTTTATATTCTGTGCGCCAGTGAGAAAGCTCGAGACCTATATCGGTCTGCTGATTCAGGGCATATATAACGTTGCCAAAAACCGAACGGTTTTCTGTTCTGTTTCCTATATTGACATCTCCCTCATGCACATCTTCCATCGAATAGCCTAAGTTGAATTGTGTGCCGTCCCAGGGTCCAAAAGTTGCTTCAACCCAGCCGCCTGAGCTGCCTATCGCTTTAAGAGCGGTAGTATTGACACCCTGTCCTATGCCGCCAAGATAAGCATCCAGGTCTTTTCCTGTGAATATTTCTCCACATACCTTAAATTTATCGCTAAAAGGCTGAGTGAGATCCATGTTTATCGACCATGAATCAAAATCTTTGTAATTACCTGCGGCGTTCAAATCATATTCTTCCTGACCTTTGTGTCCGGAAACGCCTATCGTGGTAGATTGCTGATTTATGAATGGGAAAGTTATGCTGACTCTGCCCTGTACCATCGGAACTCCGGAATCCTTACCTGTCTCGGACGGATTATTTGCGTCAACCATAGTGTCATTTCTTCCTATTGTCCTGGCAATGGCGCCTTCGAGTTTCAAATCGACATCGCTTGCCAAATTAAATACTTTTGTCAGCCTGACCTGTGGACGTCTGTAACCAATATTACCCACTGACCAGCAAACAGTGTAATTTATTGTTGTTGGCACTAACGGACTAATAACATCTGAAGTTTGTCCTGCGATAATGCTGAATCTCTCTTCCGGCCATTCAAGCTCAGCATAAGCATGACGCATCATAATATTGGGCCTGTTTTCAGCTCCGCCACCGTAAAAATCAATTTCCACCCGGCCGCTGGCAACCATGCCGTTACTATTCGGGCCTTTAATCTTCATTCCAAGTCTTGTCTCGTTGGCGGTCATGCTGAACTGGTCATCGTTATCATTGGTACTCTGGGTACTTACCCACTTTGCATAGTTTCCATTATCAATCAGTGCAGTGTCATAAGCAGCATCTAATTTAAGATAACCATATAACTCGATATCGAGATTTGACCAGACAGGCATGTGCGATGATGTTCCTGTCACAGTACCAGTCTGACCGGCATTTTGCCTAATGTCCTGAATTTCTCTGTCAAGCTGATCGAGTCTTTGTCTTAACAGGGTATTTTGCATAGCCATATCGCCCGTGCCTGCGGCCTGTGAAAATCCTGCCATAGCTCCTATCACTACTATAATGACCAGATACATTCTATTCTTCATAACAAGCTCCTTTTACTAACGGTTAACACTTTGTTTCCGGCGTTAAAATGCCTTTGATAAAACAACACATTTTATCTTACTTAAAAACTATACTTATCAAAATTTCTTTTCTGCTGAATATAAGCAGAACTCAATAATATAACTTTGCAAAAACTCATCGTCAAGCAACTCTATTATAAGCAATGGAAATTACGGAAATATTTTACCGCTTATTCTTTTTCGTGCGAAACGAAATACCCTATAATATCATTTATTTCAGGATAGATAAAGCAATATAGTTTATAGGTATGCCTGTTTTTTGAAAATTATACCGCCGGCTCAATAGAAAAAATAATCAAATTTTAACAATTCACAATAGTTCAACAGGATATTTTTTATGCGTTCTTGCCTTTTGAATGGTAAGAAATTATAATGAGGAATGTTTATAGCCGTATTAAGCTCTAATAAATATCTTTCCCCGTTCTATTCAGTCAAATGAGTTCTGCAAAATTGAAGTTAGGCATACTTTAAGAAAGAAAAAATTTCTTT
>CAYSHS010000193.1:0-6584 GCA_964430845.1 uncultured Pirellulales bacterium
TGTCTTGGCGGTTCGGCGGTTTATTTTTCATACGCGGCGAGTTTCTTTGCGCCTGTACGGTTTGTCGGAGTAGTCGGGCCGGATTGCCCGTTTAAATTGGCCGAAGTTTTCAAAGGCAGGGACGTTGACCTTGCCGGTCTTGAAGTTCGTGAAAACAGCAAGACTTTCCGCTGGTCGGGGACATATCACGATGACATGGATAACAGGACAACAGATTATCTCGAGCTGAACGTGCTTGCCGAAGCGCCGCCAAAAGTGCCTGAGGCGTTCAATGACAGTACATTCGTATTTCTTGCCAATACAGCACCGAAGCTCCAGCTTGAATTGCTCGAGCAGGTAAAAGAGTCGCAGTATGTTGCTGCGGATACGATGAATTGCTGGATCGAGCAGGAGCTGCCCGCATTGAAAATTCTGCTGGAAAGAATCAATTGCCTGATAATAAATGAGGATGAAGCAAGGCTGCTTGCTTGTGAAAAAAATCTAATCAAGGCGGGTAACGCTATTCTGAATATGGGTCCGAAGGCCGTTTTGATTAAGAAGGGACATGCCGGCTCGCTGTTATGCAGCGCAGATGGCGAGAAGTTTATTCTGCCTGCATATCCTGTCGATAATGTGATAGACCCGACGGGAGCCGGTGACAGCTTCGCCGGCGGATTGATGGGCTATCTCGAACAAAAAGGACAGACGGATTTCCAGTCACTCAAAGAAGCCATAGTCTGCGGCACAGTAACAGCCTCGTTCACGATAGAAGGCTTTTCGCTGAAGGGTCTCGAATCGATAAGCAAAGCTGACATCAATAACAGGTTTGAGACGCTCAGGAGAATGACGAGTTTTTAGGTTTCTGTTTGCACGAACATGATATATGACTACAAATATGGTTAGTTTGAATAATTGAACTTTTGCAAAACTCCTGTTGATAACTATAAGAAAGCTCAAAATCCCTGGTGCTCGTGTTCGGGATTGTCGTTTGTCTGCTCAGGCTGGTTTGAGTTTTCTGAAATTTGTTTATGCTGGTCGGGTTCATGAGAGCTGTGTGATTGAAATTCTTTGATTTCGATTGGGGGTTTCTGCGGAATCTCATTCGTATAATCAGGTTGAGCGTTCAACTGTTCCGGCTGATTTGGATTCTCCTGAATATCATTTGAATATTCAGGCTTGATTGATTGCGATTCTTCTGAAATTTGCTGTTGATTTTGAAGACTATCCTGCTGTGTCGTTTCATCGTCAGCGGAATATTCAGATTGCTCCCCTGCATGGTAATCTATTGAAATCTCAGGCTCAGGCTGACCATGATTTTCCTGAATATCATCGCTTTCAGCAGAGAGTTCCTGAAATTCATTTGTATCTTCATTTTGTGCGTATTCTTCCTGAATATCCACAGCTTCGACAGATTCTTCAGGTCTGTGTGTTTGTGCGTGGATGAACTCTGCGACTTTTTGGTAATCCTCGGCGCCGTGACAAGCTTTCTCGTATTCGAAAATCGTCTGGCCATAGCTCGGCGCTTCTGCGAGCTTGATATTTCTGCGAACCAGGACAGGCAGAACATGAGCTTCCGCCCAGGCGCTGTTGGTCCCGCGCGCATCGTTTAGGAATCTTTCTATATCTGCTTTTACTTCGTTCGGAAGCGAAGCCCTGCTGTCGAACATGCACAGGAGAATTCCGTTGACCTTCAGACTCGGATTTATTCTCCTGTTGACGATTTCGACAGTTTGCAGGAGTTTCCCGAAACCCTGAAGCGCAAGAAAATGGGGCTGAAGCGGGATTAAAACCTCTTCAGCAGCCGCGAGGGCGTTAAGAGTAAGCAATCCAAGTGAGGGAGCACAATCTATAATGCAATAATCGAAATTCTGCCGGCACTCCTGCAGGGCTTCACGCAGAATTATCTCCCTGCCTACCACGCTAACCAATTCGCTTTCGGCGCCTACAAGGTCGATATTGGCAGGCAGCAGCCAGAGATTCGGTCGAACCATCATAATTTCAGATTCGAGCCTGGCTGATTGTGTAAGGACTTTGTACGAGCCTGAATCGATAGACGCCGGCTCGAGACCGAGATGTATTGTCAAATGTGCCTGTGGATCAAGGTCGATAGCAATCACCTTTGCGCCTAAAGCGGCCAGTGCAGCCGCGGTATTGACTACTGTTGTGGTTTTTCCCACACCGCCTTTTTGATTTAATACTGCTATCGTTCTCATAATTCAGGAAAATCCATTATTTATGCTTGTGAATTTAATTTTTTCAAAACAGCGTCAAGCACCCCGTTTACGAACGCTGGTGACTTGTCGGTACTAAATTTTTTAGCTAATTCTATTGCTTCATTTATAACCACTTTCGGCGGGATATCGGGACAAAACTTCAAATGATATACCGACAGTCTCAAAATACTTTTATCCACAGGTGAGAGCCTTGTAAACTGCCACTTAATTGTAGCGTCTGTTATCAGCTCGTCACACTGCACTAAATTGTCCCATGTCCCCTTTGTCCAGTTCCAGGCAAGCTGGCCTGTAAAAACGTCTTTTTCTGATTCTGTGAAGAACCTGCTCAAACTCTCAAATATGTCATCGCCCTGTACATCAAGCTGAAATAACGCCTGCATTGTCAATTCTCTGGCCCTGGTTCTTCTGTCCATGTTAAAGCTGGTAGTTTGTATATTATATTTTTTTAACTGTGACCATACGATAACAAACTACTTTATTTGTGCTATCACATTGGCCATTTCCATAGCTGTCCGTGCGGCATCCGCGCCTGCATTGCCCATTTTTGTCCCCGCTCTCTCGACTGCCTGCTCGAAGCTTTCACAGGTTAGCACACCGAATATAGCAGGTGTAGAGCAGTCATAGTTGATTTGCCCTATGCCGCGAACCACCTGCTGGCAGACGTAATCGTAATGGGAAGTCTGACCTCGTATTACGGCGCCAAGGCAAATGACAGCCGCGTACTTTCCACTATTCGCGAGTTTTTTGGCGGCTTGTGTAATTTCACATGAGCCTGGCACCCAGACTACTTGTATCTGCTCATCTGCAGCGCCGTGACGCTGAAGACAGTCTATCGCGCCGCCAAGAAGTTTTGACGTTATAAATTCATTGAACCTGCTGACTACGACGGCATAGCAGCCTTTACCGGGTGTTATTTGTCCCTTTATTTCCTGTATCATGCTCAATTTCTCCAGGCCTTCGTATTTGAGCGTTTGGCAATTTTTATCTGCCGAACACTATTTTTTTGATTAGATATTATAAGACTATAATCGGCAACTTTCCAGAAAAACAAATATCTAAAAAGTAGTTATATTCCATAACATAGCTCCAATTAAAGCTAAGTTCTTCAATTATAAGGGCTTATGAACCGAATTTCCAGCAATAATTTAGCACCGATAAAAAGATTTCCGTATCAGCCGAATGTGCTAAGGCTATGCTGTTTTGCTGGCGATACTGAATATCAGGAAAAAACTATGCCGGAAGGCTGGTTAAATGCAATAATATATCTTGTTGGGAAGGATTTGATGATTTTCGATGATATTGAATTTGGCTCGTATGACCAGGCCGAACGCAAGGCGCGGAAGGCTTTCGAGCTTTACGAAGACGGGAAAATGCCCCAGGCGCTGGAAGCAATCGAAACAGCACTCGAGATAAATCCCGCCAATGGAACATGGCATTTTAACAAAGCTCTTACGCTGGATGCGATAGACAGATTCGAGGAAGCTATAAACGAGTATGAGACTGCATTGCAGTTCAACCCGGGCGATTTGGAAATATTAAATTCGCTCGCGGTCGATTACACGCGCGTCGGGAGATACGACCAGGCCATCGAAACTTTCGAGAGGATACAGGAGATGGAGCCTGAATTCGAGCCTTGTTACTGCAATCGCATAATCACCTATACTGAAATGGGTCTGCATGATTTGGCTGAACAGATGTTTTACATCGCCCAGCAAATTAAGCCAAATTGTGCTTTGTGTTATTATAATATAGGTAACAGCCTCTTTGCGAGGGGACAGTACCAAAAAGCGGTTCGATGCTGGCTGCGCACCGCAGAGCTTGAAATGTCACATCCGCAAATCAATTATCGAATCGCACAGGCTTACTGGGCCTGCGGCGAAAATGAAAAAGCAAAACAATATTTCCTTTCCGAGCTTCGTCTGAACCCGGGTGACATAGAAGTTATTTTCGATTATGGCCTGTTCCAGCTCGAAACAGGCGACCTGGAATCGGCAAAGGAAAAATTTAATCGGATTCTCGAATTCGACCCGCGTTTCGCACCGGCATTGTTCTATCGCGGCGAGATTGCTTTCCGGAACGGTGACTATAAAAAAGCTGTGGATTTTTATAACAAGGCGCTCGAGTACGACGAGGACATCCATGGTCCACGCTACAGGCTCGCCCAGTACGCAATAATGAGCGACCGGAAAACACAGGCAAGGTCTTACCTGGTTGCTGAAATGAAGCTGGCTTTGGAGGATGGCGAGACTTTAGTTTCGATGGGTTCGATGTTTCTAACGATTGGCGATTTAGGCTGTGCAACGCATTGCCTGCTGCGAGCGATTGACAATAATTCCACCGGCGCAGACGCCTATTATTATCTCGGCCTTGCAAGCGCTATGAGAGGAGAATTCCACGAAGCAGCAGAGCTTTTCTCACACGCACTCGACATCAACAGCGAGCATGTCCCCGCATTAAGAGACTCCGCACATGTTTATCTTATCATGCGCAAATTCCCCGAAGCTGCAAAAAGAATCAAAAAAGCTCTGTCCCTGTCCCCCGACGATGCTCAAGTAAAGTCACTCAATCGGAGAATCCTTCTGGCAAAAATAATACGTAAAACAACCGAATTCCTATCACACATGCATTTAAGAAAGAAAGTATAATTGTTCTAAATGTTATAACTATAGTCATTTTATACTTTTTGTACTCATTTTGTTTGCTTATTTGATATAAGATGATAGAATAAATAGTTATGAATCTTAAAAGGATTCTTCTGGGTCATGGATTAGTCCGGGATTTAAAGGTTGCCGCTGCTCTTCGAGGATATGATCTGCGAATTTTTGTACCCGACGTAGATCGAGAGGGATCTGATATAGTCCTCGATGATGGAGACGACATAATGAAATTCCAAGTAAAAAGTATCTATGATTCAAGTACATCATCATGGAAAATCCAAAAAGGTTTGCTTCGACCATCTCGTAATTTAATAAAGAAGCTCCGGCTTTCCCCATCACCTTCGACCGAAGGTATCAAGGATTTGCTGGTTAAACCAAAAGGTAATGAACAACTGCTCACTCTAATGGGTATGCATTCCCGATGTCCTGGAAAATGCCGGAAACTGCTGCATGGCTAAATGGTAACGTAAACAATCGCAGCATACGCCTTTGTTGTCGCAGGCGGGATATGAGCAATTACAGTTTTTCAAGTTTCTTTGTTTTTTACATTCCATATTGAAACATACCTTTCTTGATATTTTTTTTCGACAGGATTTACAGGATTAACAACGATAATTTTTTCCTGTTTATCCTGTTATCCTGTCTAAATAATCTATTCAAACTTATTCATTTTAGTTTCTTACATCAAGTTTATAAAGATTTACACTGTAACCGGGAACAGTCAGTTGGTTCGAGACACCTGGAACTTTACTTTCCCTGATGGCAACTTTAGGCTCTTTTCCGGGTTCGTTGTATGCCATCGGGTCAGAATTGGCAATCACCCAAAGAGTGCCTGAACCGGTCAAATTTGCGCCTTTCAAGTCAACCTTAATTTGCTGCTCTTTGTTAGTCGTATTTACTACTCCAATCGTAAGAGCTTTTTTATCTTCAGTCCATGCGGCTGCTACATCGAGTGTTTTGTTATTGTTTGCGACATCGACAGGGATTGTTCCATAATGGTTCCTGTATAACATCAGCGGCAAACCTGTTGTAGCAAAACCAGCGGCTGTTTTGGTTGTTTTTATACAGCCGATTACATTTACCGTCTGGGCATACGCCGCAAGAAACATGATATCCGAATTCCTGAAATATTCGTGCAGACCCGCCGCGATTCCAAGTGCATCCTGCATGAAATATCTTCTTCCCAACTCGCCATACCAGTAAGCATCTTCCGGTAAAAGTTTATCACCTTCGCCCGGATCATAGTTCCAGTAATTCCATTCTGTTAAAGATACCTTTATATCTTTGTCTTTAAGCGAATCAAGTTCCTTACGAAGTTTACGATGATAAGTGACTATGTCACTAATACTCTTTGTTACCTGCTCGACATGTGCAGTGACATCTGGCAGAGTTTTGGTAATATAAAAATGCTCATCTATCACATCGATATAATTGGCACAGTTTGTCAGTAGTCCTTCACTCCATTCACCTACATTGCCGCAAGCGATACAAGTTATATCAGGATCGAACTCAAGCATTTTTTGCGTTACCTGATTATGTTTCAATACATAATCTTTAAGTCTGATATATCCAATCTGCCAGTCGCCGTACATTTCATTACCTATGCACCATAAACGAACGTTAAAAGGCTCGGCAGAACCATTGACTTTTCGCAATGCGCCCATTTGTGTATATTCAGAACCATTGCAATATTCCAGTTCATCTGTTGCTGAAT
>CAYSHS010000194.1:0-6580 GCA_964430845.1 uncultured Pirellulales bacterium
GGCCTATACTGATTATTTTCGGTATAGGCCCTGTTTTATGCGCCGGTTATGGCGTCTGGTAACCTTTAGCATACTCAATGAAGGTTAATAATCACTCGAAATATGGATGGATTCAGAAATAGAAAAACTCGATGATTTACTTTTTCGTATATTTTTGATTATATGGTTTATTCCCGTGCTATTAATTAGGTATAATACCTAAACTATGGCAGAAAAAAGAGGTGTAAAATGACAAATGACCACGAATACGTTCATGGTTACTCGGAAAGAGAAAACCAGAGGCTCATGGACCAGGCGACAACGCTTACAGAGCTGCTTCATTATGATACGAAATATCCTGCAGGTTCGCTTGTTCTTGAAGCGGGCTGCGGCATCGGAGCTCAAACAATAACTCTCCTAAAAAACAGTACCGAGGCGAATTTTATCTGCGTTGATATTTCCGAGCAGTCTCTAAAAGAGGCGCAAAAACGAGTTGAATCGTCTGGTTTCCACAATGTGAAATTCCAAAAAGCCGATTTATTCAATCTACCGTTCGGGGATAGTTATTTCGACCATATTTTCGTATGCTTTGTCCTGGAGCATCTGAAAAGGCAGCTCGATGTATTAATGAGCCTGAAAAAGAAGCTCAAGCCCGGCGGCTCTATCACAGTTATCGAAGGCGATCATGGCTCGGCCTATTTCTATCCCGACAGCAGATATGCCAGGCAGGCGATACAATGTCTTATTGACCTTCAGGCTGAAAAAGGCGGCGATTCCCTCATTGGCCGCAGGCTGTATCCGCTAATGTGCGACGCAGGATTCAATAACGTCAGCGTTTCACCAAGAATGGTTTACGTCGATTCGAGCAAGCCCGAACTCGTTGAGGGTTTCACGAAAAATACATTTACAGCGATGGTCGAGGGAGTTGGCGAGGAGGCCATAGGCGCAGACTTTATGGATACAATAGAATGGGAAAAAGGCATAGCAGACCTTTACCGCACAGCAGAAAAAGACGGAACCTTCTGCTATACATTCTTCAAAGCGATTGCGTATAAATGAAAAAATGCGTTTCTCGATACACGCTGCGTCGCTCTCTGTATAAACAAAGAGCACCGAACTTTCCAAACGTTTCTGAATCCCTTACACTTATTTCCCGATATTATCACTATTTTGTAATTTATATCACATTTTTTTGTTGCATTCTAAATACCTATTATTTAAAATATTTATATTACAGGATTTCGACTGTCCCCTATTGATTTCTAAAAAAAAGGACGGTTAAAGAAGGAATGTAAAAAGTATCATAAATTAGTATGGTGACTCTCAGATTTACCGAAAAAAACAAAAACAGGCAAGCTCTATAACAGGTAGCTTGACATAGAAAAGTTAGGAATTTTCATAACAAGGGAAATAAATTATTTGAAGAATATGTATTAAGTTCACTTTAATAAAGAGATTTTTGAAATGAGTTCCAAAAATCGCAGAAAAAAAATATTTCATCACAAACAAGCAAGTCGGTCAGAGGTAGCAGCAAAAACAACGAAGTCATCGTCAGAAAAACCCAAATTTTTCGGATTTCTCAGTAGAAACAGAACAAAGGAAGTGAAAGAAAAACACTCAACTTCTGTTTCAGGCTGGAAGCTCTGGTTATTTCGTGCTCTTGCAATTACAATTATTCCTGCTTTTTTATTTTTAGTTCTTGAGGCAGGGCTGCGTCTGGCGGGATTCGGATACCCGACATCCTTGGCCCTTCGCTACAAAGACAAAAACATGGATAGTTACTATAGCAATATAAAGTTTTCCTGGCTGTTTTTTGATCCCAAGATTGCACGTACGATTGATCCTTTTATATTTCCCGTAGAAAAAACAGACAAGACATATCGTATTTTTGTAATGGGAGCTTCTGCGGCTGCCGGAACGCCGGACGGAGCATATTCATTCGGGCGCATTCTTCAGGTCATGTTAAGATTGCAATATCCTGAAACGAATTTCGAGATTATTACAGCAGCTATGCCCGCAATAAATTCTCATGTCGTGCTGAAAATCGCCAAAGACTGCACCTGTTATGATCCCGACTTGTTTATCGTGTATTTGGGAAATAATGAAGTGGTCGGTCCGTATGGAGCTGGAACGGTCTTTGCGCCGTTGAGTGACAATCTTTCACTCATCCGTTTCGGGATAGCGTTAAAATCAACGAGGGTGGGACAGCTATTAACGAACCTGACAAGGTCGACAGGGAGTGACTCACCGAGAGTCTGGACGGGTATGGAAATGTTTCTTGATAAACAGGTGAGGAAAGATGCTCCTCAAATGGAAGTTGTTTATCGGAATTTTCGACGAAATCTTAAGGATATTTTCCATGTCGCAGAAAAAAATAAAATACCGCTGATTTGCAGCACTGTCGGAAGCAATTTAAAAGACAGCCCGCCATTTGCTTCGGAACATCATTTGGATTTGACAGATTCCGAGAAAAAACAATGGGGTGAGTTATATAAACAGGGGTGTGATTTTGAGACCGATGGAGACTATTCTTCAGCAGTGGAAATATATTTGAAAGCTGTTCAAATTGATCCAGATTACGCGGATCTGCAGTTTCGTCTCGGACGTTGTTATTGGGAAATAGGCAAATTTGAAGAAAGCAAATACAGATATGTCCAGGCGCGTGAGTTGGATACACTTCGCTTTCGTGCGGACAATCAAATCAATGCAATCATTCGGGACGTTGCAGGTGACAAAAGCGGTAATGGAGTTTACCTCGTGGACGCGTGTAAAGTATTCGAAGAGAACAGTCCTCATGAAATCCCAGGACAAGAATTATTTTATGAGCATGTTCACCTGAAGTTTAATGGCAATTATCTTCTGGCTCAAACCGTATTTCAGCAGGTTCAGAAGGTTTTGCCCGATCGGATTAAAAATAATACATCAGCCGCGAGCGATGGCGACGGTACACAGGAAAGTTCCTTCCCTTCGGAGCGGGAAGTAGCTCGATATTTAGCTTATACGGATTGGGAAAGACATTGTATTGCAAAAAAAGTTGTTGATGAATATTTGAAGCAGCCCCCGTTTATCAACCAGCTTTATCACGAAGAACGAATCAGGCAGGAGGAGCAGAAGATTAAGGTTCTTAAAGCTGCTCTAACAGAAGAGGCAATGAAGGAGATTGAACATCAAAATGTTTGGGCGATTCAACAAACACCTTCTGATGTCTGGTTGTATTGGAAATATGGTCTTTTGCTGGAAAATCTGGGGAATGTTTCAGGTGCTGCAATGCAGTATGAAAAAGTTTTAAAATTAGAACCGACTCATTATGATGCTTATGCCAAGCTGGGTCTCTGTTATGGCTATATGGGAAACCCTGATTTGGCAATTGAATATAATTATAAAGCCATTAAATTGTACCCGAACTATTCCGTAGTATATTTCAACCTGGGTGTAGCTTATCATCTAAAACAAATGTATGACCAAGCCATTGAAAATTATAAGAAAGCTATTGACCTTAATCCGAAGCAGTCAGATGTGTACTATAATCTTGCTTTGTTGTTATATAATCAGGGGAAGGTCAATGAAGCATTAGACACATTGCATACTGGATTGGAATTTATACCTAACGATTTGAATTTGCATTATAGTCTGGGTGTTATACTCGGAGCTGAGGGGCAAACAGGTGAAGCTATAAAAGAGCTTCGTGAAGCTTTGAAGATAGACCCGAATTACACAGAGGCGCGCAAAGCTCTCGATTCTTTATTATGAAATTAAACAGGGACAGCGGGGCTCTTGAAAAAGCGGATATTTTATTTTACATGTTTAATCAATGCACTTTAAAATACAAATTGAGGTAAAGATGTCCGGGGAAATAAAAAGGGGTCAGGAGCTATTTTCTTTTCAATTTTGGTCTCCCGCGCGGCCGCAGGGTTGATTTCAAATCCAACTGGTTGGCCGTCCGTATTATCCAGACATCCGAGCCATACGGAGACCCCCGGCGGATGCAATTGACCAACTTTTCTAAATCTGTCTCATTTGATTTCTCGGTCTATTCATAAGATCATATCCTTTTGGTCGCCGTTTGACTGCTCTGGGTTCAATTCTGTTCGGACGATAACAACAAAAAAATGCTCCTGACACCTTTAAATTTCCCCCTTGAGAATGGATAAATACATACGCCTGTCATCATCGACAAAGAACACATCCTGCCGATGTCTGCCAATAGTTAATAATTAAGACGTGACCCCTTTCCTTTCCTTTCCTCTTTAAGGTACTGATTTTTCTTGATCATTTTGTCAATCTGTTTTTTATATTCAGGACCATATTTATCATATTCCGTATCAAAATACCATAATCCCGGTATAAGCATTTTATCGCCATATATATCGGACCATTCAGACCCCTTAAAACCATCTGAAAAAATAATTACTCCAAAATTTCCCGTTTCACGCTTAGTAAATAAAATCCTGAGACAGCTATTATGATATATTGTTATTAGCCCACCATAACCATATAATTTTCGACGAAGCGTATATAAAGTTTCGGGTATATTTACGTCTTTTGGAATATAAACATCGTTGCTTTTTAGTCTATCATAGTTTGATACAGAGTCTCTCAATTTAATTTCACTTATTAGTTCTCTACCTGCTTTTAATAATGCATGGTAGTCTGTTTGCTGCAAAAGTTCTTTTCTGCCTCGAAATACAGGATCACCAGAGAAGGCGTAAAACAAGTAAACAAAAAGGCAGACAATCATTATAAAAATCAAATATTTCACATAGTTTTTCATTTTTGCACCTCAAAGCAATTTAAGCAATAGAAATAATTATATCAACTAAAAACTTTCTTCTCTATTCTGCCAAATCCCAACCCTTTTGTCCCCAATAATAATAATCTGTAAGCTCTCCCGGCATTTTAATACCACGATACCGAACATAAGCTGGATTGTTTTTAAATGCCGTGATCCAAAAGAGCATTCCATAATAGGAGAAACCTAATTTATTAAAAGCATATCCACCAACTATATAATTTATTTCAGATTGATCAAATACTGTACCACGATATAGATAATTCTTTATCGGAGGATTTTTATGATATCTACTATCTGGTATATGAAACCATGAGTCCCAATCATTAAGCATAAAATGCATTATAGCACTATAAGTTCCAAATATACTGCCACTAGTAGGTGTAAACATATCGATTTCACGTAATGCAGGTGCAATTATTTCATTAATTTTTGCATCAGTTATCATTCCAATTAAAAGTGGATTTCCTATTGTATAATCTGTAAAATATAGAAAAGGTATTCCACCTTTTACCCACGCTGTACCATTAACATATGTACCGTCTGGATTAATGGAATTATCATAAATAACTTGGACAAAAAAAAAGCTCCTGACCCCTTTAAATTTACCTGTATCTTGTACTCCTGTCTAAAATGAAACCACGAATTCACACGTGAGCCAAGCCATCCCATAGGGAAATTGACACGATTTTATTAATTATTCAGACATGCCCCATGGGCTCAGATGGAGATTTACAAGATTATTATTTCCTGTTAATCCAGTTATCTCCACTACGGAGCCCAAAGGGCCTGTCTTATAACTTAGATCAAGAACGCCTGTCACGGCGTAGTTAAGCGAAGCCGGAAGTGCAGCGAAGTCGGAAAGAAATACAAAAGATATGAAATCCAGAACGCAATACTCAGTACACATGACTCAGAACGAAACATCTCCCGCAAAGTCGAAGATCCGGCACAGACGGATACGCAAAGGCTCCCCATTAAACTGTGAGCGTCCCCTATTAAATCCCCCTATTTAGGCGCATTAACATGCGAAGTGCAGCAAGCTATTTAGTTATTTTTTAGCATTACTATTATTCACATCTCTATTATTTTCTTTTGCTTGCTTGATTGCTTTTGCAATCATAAAAAAATGCAAACTCAATACCATATAAAAAGAGCATATTATCATGCAGAGGCCACACCATTCATAATTAATTCCTAAACGAGGTCCTAACAAAAAACATCCAGCAGAAAGCCCTATCACAGCTACGGAATAGATTATGCCGTCAACCATATATTCGACTGTCTCTTTTTTCATAACACACCTTTCTTAATTAAAAAATATTAGGCGGATTCAACTCACAAGTGTAACTGAAATAAAACCATTTTAGTTATCAGGCTAACCTTTTATGTTCATAAAATACTTCATTTGTAATTAAAAAGTCAAGAGATATTTTTGGCTGATCATTCAGTTTTTCCATAATATGTTCTATCTGTTGTTTTATAATTGTTCTGATATAATCCCCTTGGGACAAAAAAAATGCTCCTGACCCCTTTAAATTTCTTCTTATATGGGGTGTATGCTTAATCACGTAAATTACGGAAGAACCGTTTTAAAGCGCCCATTGACATAAAATCCCCCCGTTTTGTGCTGCGCACATCCGGCTGATACAATCCTTCAAAGTTCATTCACTCCCGAATACTTGAGTAGAATCTTACTGAATGATGTCACTCAACTGCATAGCAAATGTTGTGCCGAATAGGATTGATGGTGTCACCAGATTTAGTATTTATTCCGCTGATTCCTTCTTATTGTTTTTATCATTAATTCTT
>CAYSHS010000195.1:0-6578 GCA_964430845.1 uncultured Pirellulales bacterium
TTTGCATCTGTATCAATTTGCCATTCAAGCGGCTGCGTTAACGAATGATTTGTAAATTTGTACTGGAATTTATCAGGGTCAAACGGTCCTCCTTCCATGCCTGATGATTCGCCGCCAACAAGCGGGCTGATTTCGATTAAATTTACATCGACAATTTCCCTGTTCTCATACCAGAATAAATTTGTTGTACCTCGATTAAGAGTAATCAAATCAGGATCTCCATCATAATCAAGGTCATCTGAAATCAAATCAGCGGGGCGATAGGGTTCATCAAACAGTTCAACGGTAAAGCTCGGAGATGAAAGTCCATCGTTTTCAAGAAATAAAATATGGTCAGTATTTGAATAGAGTATGAAAATGTCAGGGTCTTCATCAAGGTCTGGATCACTAATAACAATTTTATATGGACCAGCACGATGAACTCCTTCGCTCTCTGCAAGTACATGCACTACTATGGCAGAATTTGAAGGAAGTTTATTTTCCAGCCATACAACTTCTCCTTCAATAAACGTAGCAACAATGTCATTATCTCCATCACGGTCAAGATCAGCTACCTCGATATCATTGGTTGGTGTTGGATATTCATATAGTTTATTAATATTAAAGGATGGATTTTCTATACCAAGATTCTGGAACCAGAGAATTTCACTTGTCCAATCTATACTCCAAGTAGGACTATCTGCTGCAATAATATCAAGATAACCATCGCCATCAAAGTCAACAACTTCAACATCTCTTATTTCAGCATCTTTGTTCGCAACTTGATAAATAATATGTTTGCTGAATTGCGGCGGATTCGCACCATTGTTCAGGTAAATCCTAATAGTCGCAGGGGATTGTTTATCTTTATAATCAGTGCTGGAAATGATATCCATGTCGCCATCTTTATCAAAATCTACTACCAGATTTGTTCGTGCATAATAATGATTGTCATCTATTACATAAGTTGTAAAAGATGGATTCTTCGTGCCATCGTTTGCTTTCCAAATCAGAGACTGCATATTATTGTCGGTACCGATAGATACAATATCCATATCCCCGTCATTGTCGAGGTCGCCAACGGAGAGGTATCCATCGTATTCTCGAGGTGTTTCAATATTGTGTCTTACATAAACAGGTTTATAGCCAGGTTTTCGTTCAAACCAGAAAAATTGGGGTTCTGACCATTGTGTAACAATTATATCTTTTAACTTGTCTCCGTTAAGGTCAGCGTAAATAAAACTCTCAGAAGATTTCACCCTGCTGTCAATGAGTATCCGTTCATTGAAAGACAGGGTAAACGCTGATTGGGCACAAACAACTACAGAAAGAATAATAAACCGACATTTCCAGGATGATATCATAGAGAAAACTCCTGTATATAAAAGTCTATAAAAAGCCCACAATTACTTCTTCAATATCTTAATATCATAATTCAGATAATTTGTCAAGAAATTATTGTTTGACGGGAAGAATTATTGAGTCGGTTTTACCTGGTTCGGGTCGATTGCGAGGATTTGAGATGCGATTTGATAACCTGGAGTTTCTTTGCTTTTCGGATATCTTCAAACTTTTCAATATCATATGCTTTTATAAAGTTATCTGAATATTCTGATCCGAGATATTTTTTCAAAAGTTCGTATGTAACATTATTAGCTACGCCGTCACTGAACCATCGCAAAGGGAATAATATTATTTTTAGCCATGATAATATCCCTTGTTTTTCATGAGGGATTAATATATGCTTCTCATATGAAACATCGAGAAAAATGCCCCTGTAAAGACTAACACCAACACCAATAAAGAAAACAAAATCATGATTAAAGTCATAACTCCAATGATAATAAAATATGTTTTCAGCCTGGTAAGCGAACGGATAAGCTCGTGTTCGCTTCCGGTATAATGAGCTTCTTCCGCCGCAGAAGCGGCTTGAAATAACAGAACACCTATCCATATAGGAAGCCATGCGATGATTATTCCGAAAATAGAAATTGCCTGCAGCGCACCACTGATAATTGACAGAACTCCCACAAATTTCATCCATCCTTTGCAATTATATAATGGGTAACTGATTTGCTGGATTAAGCCCTGTACCGAGTCTGGTGCAGGGAAGCCCATTTGCCCTGTAGTTTTGCCGTTCATTTGTGTCTCCTTTAGCCTCTTTGTTTTTAATAATGTTATTACTTTTTACTCCAAATTCTTTTCAAAAAATTCAGGAAATCGCACTGCTTATTATTTTATTTAATCTACATATTTTAACTCGCTTGCACAAGATATTTTTGAACCTGTCGTAAAATTATTGTAAAATCGCATATTTTTATGAATTCTTTGTCACCTTTTTTAATTTATAGCGTCTATTTTAGTCGGATGGTTAAAATATAGAAGGCTTCTGTAAAATTGAAGTCTGGCATACCCTGTACCAGAGCAGTTCAGGGCATACAATTGTTTTTAGCATGGATCCGCCAGTCAATCCAAATGGCGAACATTCGCGGGCAAGATGCCCGCGATACGTTTTGGAGGTTTTAGAAAATGGCTAGTTTATCGCATAACGAAATTAAGCTTCTCGAAGCATCGATTCAGGGCAATACAGCAGCATTCGAGTCTATTGTCAAAAAATACCAGTCGTTTGTTTGCGCAATCACTTACAGCGCAATACCCGATGTGGAAAAAAGCGAGGATATGGCACAAGAAACTTTTCTGCACGCATGGAATAATCTGTCGCAGTTAAAGGACCTGCAAAAGTTTCGCTCATGGTTGATAAGCATTGCCAGGAATATAATTAACGATTCCTTAAGGAAGCAAAAACGGGACCTGATAAATAAAGCTGCTCCGATAGAGGAAGTTAAAGATGAGCAAATCAGAAAACTTGAGCCTGTGCAACAAGCTTTATCAAAAGAACAACAGGCTGTTGTACAGAACGCATTAATGCAGATTCCTGAAAAATATCGTGAGCCGTTAGTGCTTTTTTACAGGCAGGAAAAGAGTGTAAAAAATATTGCCGAGCAGCTTGATTTGTCTGAAGAATTAGTCAAGCAGCATCTCTCACGCGGCCGCAAATTACTCAGGGAGCAGGTCGCCGCGATAGTCGAAAGCACAATAAGCAAGACAGGCCCGACAAAAGCATTTACAACCATTGTTATGGCTTCTATTGCAGGATTGGCTGTAAAAAGTTCCGGCGCAGCCGCGGCTGCCGCAGGTTCTTCTGCAATCGTTAGCAGCATTTCTGCAAAAATAATCGCGGCAGCGGCTGTAATTGCTATCGGTATTGGTTCAGTTTTCACTTATAATCAATTTGTAAAACAAAGCGACAAAAATGAAATACCGAATTTGACAAGTACAACAGATAATGCAGAAAATAGCAACACTGCAAATAATAGTATTTCCACACAAAATACTAATATCGGAACAAACGCTATACAGGAATCTACAAGACCTGAAACAGCTTCTGTTGTATTTGCAAATAATGAAAATCCTGAAAATTCAACCAATAATATTCAAAACATATCCCTAAATAATAGTTCTGCAAATATTTCCGCAATTACACTAAAAAACAAACCTGTCAGCAGCCCGTATGAATACTTCTTATTCACACGTTTTAATCGCGGATATTCAACAAATACTCTTATTCTGGCTCATATAACTGATAGCAGAATCGAACTTAAGGAGATTATAACTGCGCCTGAAAGCAGCTATCACTGGGGCAATATGATTTGTGTCACTGGAGGAAAACTTTATTGCAGAAGTTACTCTACTCTCTATAGTATTGACTTATTGACAAAAGAAACGGGCCAACTTTCGGTTAGATCAAAAACACCAGATTATAGCTTCGATCTCAATAGTAATTACACACTTGCTGATGACTGCCTCTACGGACTGGCACAATATGGTAATACAGTAACGCTTCGACAATTAGATTTTCAAAGACAATCATATCGTGACATAACAGATGTAACCAAATTTAAGCCAAGCAAAGGTATAGCTGTTTCCCCAGACCGAAAGCGACTGGCATATTTCGCAATGAATCCAAATGGAAATTATCCATCAAAAGAAGATGGAGGATATTTTCTTACAGTTATTGATATTCAAACCGGCAAAATAACTCAACCTGCAAAACCGATACAATTTGTAACTTCCATGTTAGCCTCAAGTTTCCCGGGAATACCGCTTATCTGGCTCGATTCAGAAACGATAGCATTTATACGCACGGAAGTACCTGAAGGTGAAGATGAATTCAGCTCGAATCGCAGTGCGGCACATATGCTTACCAAAGCAAATGTAAATGCCGGCGTGATGGAAGATATTACACCATTACCGGGCAATCCTTATATGCAATTTGCCCCTTCTTTAATCCAGGACAATGCAGAAACAGGCCCGCTTGTTCAGCCGCAACCGGACCACCAGAACAATTACAGATTGGATTTGAAAAATGGCAAACTCGTAGAAAATGATTCGATTGCGGGAAACTACAGGCAGGCTTTTGATCAGCTATATTATAAAGATATTGATTTAGGACCTGTCAAGACCAGATATTATAAAGTGTCACCCGATGGCAAGCGAATTATCTGGATGAGTGAAAAATCTACGATTTCCAATAATAATGAAAATAATGAAATGGCTATGCGAGAAGCATTATCCTTCGGAAACGGCCAGCTTTATTATCATGACGAAGCACAGAACGAGCCGGTTGCTATCGCGAAAGTTTATAATTCGACCGGATTATGGCTAAAAGCCGACGATTTAAATTCAAAAACATTGATAAATAATTTGAGTTCTGAATGGACGCCGCTTAGCAATCTGTCACAAAACAAGGCAACTCAAAATCGGGTAGATACTCGAAAGAATATTAAAGACTATCTTAGCTGCACAATAAAAACAGATAAGAACACATATTTTCTTCATGAACCAGTAAAAGTGACATTAACCACCACAAATAAAAGTAATACAGATATTACAATAAATAAGCCTCACGTAATTGAAAGTGTTATGAGGCCCCTGGTTGGTCTTATAATAAGTTATCCCGGAGGACAAACATCTATCGATAAAGGCGCACAGCCTTATTCTCCTGAAGACGAAAAAATTCTTCTTAAAGCAGGTGAGTCTTTTGTATCAACCGATACGATAGAAGTGAGCGGCACAGGAGAATACAGCCTCGAATTCATATATGAAATTCCAGCCATTGAACCGGAATTTAAAGGAAGCATAAGAACAGAGCCTGCGGCTTTTATTGTAACAAGTATTAATAATGCTGCAAAAGAGAAGCAGCTTTTCGAAGCAAAGTTCGATAGAATCATGGAAAGATTTCATAAAGATGCCGAGATGGATCAGAACTGGAATGGAAATAATAACGTCAGTGATGAGATGATAGGTTTGCCGGGAATGGGACCGGAAGTGGCACCGTATATAATTAAAGCTATCGGAAACGAAAAAAACAAAATTTCACGACAATTACTTTTAACCGCCTTGTGTTCTGTCGCAGATTCTCAGTATATATCATATTTCAAAGACCAGCTGATTAACGGCGAAACCGATCCGCTTTGTAACTGGCTGCTTAAAATTTACACTCAAAGCCGCATGGATAAAGAAATCAGACAAGAGGCTCTCGATGCGCTTATTTCCGGAATGAGTAATACAGACATTACGGCTCGCAGAAAAGTTTGCACTTATCTTACTCGGATTTATGACAAAAATATAGAAACTTGTTTCGCCAAAGCAATTGAAGATGAAGATGAAAAAATCAGGCTCGACGTGGGCTTTTATCTTGCGGCCGCAAAATGGCTCGAACTTGCCGAATGGCTCAAAGATACAAATGATGAGCCGAGTTATTCGCAATATATTTCCGCTTGTGCCGTGATAAATAAGCTGGAACAACAATACAATATTTCAAAAGGAAAACTTCCAAATCTATCGAAAGAAGAATTTGCAAATGCAAGCAAAGTCCAGGAGGCAAAACAGGAATATCAGAAAGTAATTAAAAACTGGTTAACCTGGGCAAATGAGAATTCACGCGCTTCGTTCCTGTTCTTCGAAGAATATCGCCAAATATGGTGGCGAAATGACCCGCTCAGGCAGGAATAATTCCCTCGAACAAATACCACATAGTACAAATGGTATTTCATAGAAGCAGGTTGGTAGTGTTTTAAGCAAATAATCGTTGTTTTTGCCTATCTCTTTGTTTGAATTGTCAGATAACATTTCTATCTTTTTGCACTTTTATCAGTTGTATCTCTTCATTTTAGAGTAGAAATTTAGTCATAATATGTTATAATATATTTTGACAATTGGTTTGGAAGGTTAAAAATGATGAAAGTATTATATACAACTCATAAAAAGCTCATTTCAATACTGTTAATCACGTTTTGTTTGGTTTCCGCAGCTCAGGCGGATAGGTCCGACTGGAAAAGCGAAAAAGTCAACTGGCGTGCAGGCCCGGGCGGGATAATTAAGGGTATTCGGTTTCCCGAAGGAAAAAATCCTGCTCTCGAATCAACTCCTTCATCTGTCGAATTCAAGCCTTTTTCACTTGAATCATTAGAGGCTCAAGAGCCTAATAATGTAATTGATTCGCCGCCAATAGCAGGTTTTGTGCCGAGAATCGCGGT
>CAYSHS010000196.1:0-6565 GCA_964430845.1 uncultured Pirellulales bacterium
AGATTATATTACAGAGTCTTGGGATTCCTCAGGTATCTCGTATAGCCTGATCGCCTTGTCAGACCTATTCGGTCGAAATAATCCAGCAGCGGTATAGCGAATTTCCGTGTTGTATTGAGCAAATACTTGAATTTAACACTTTCCAGGCCTCCCTGCCGGTTTATATAAGAAATCAAAGTCTCACGTGCCTGCTCTACCGCTGTATTGTGAAAGTACATATCATTTTCTATCCTTATAAGTTTTTGCTGCTCGACGAGAATTTTGATGATTTTCTGCACTTCTAACTGAGCTTCTTTTGTGTTTTCTATAATTTCCTGAATTGAGGGAGGACTAAAAAGATGTGTTTTAAAAAGAGATTCTATCGTTTGAATCAGCTTTTGCTCGGAATCGCTGAATTTTTCAACATGCTTCGCCAGAGCAAGGCGATTTTTTCGTTCGATAAGCTTTCCATTAGATACAAGCAGTTTGAGAATTCCGTCGAAAACTTCTTTTTTAAAGCCTGAAATTTCGTGCATTTGCTCCGGGATTATTCCGGGACTTTCCGGATTTGCATTGTGAAAATCATTTACGATGCTTATTAACCTCTGTTGAACTTCCGACGCAGTTTTATGATGGATAAACAGTTTTGAATCCAAATTCAATACCGTGCCGTCTTTTGTTAAATCGCCAAGAATCCCCATCATAAGGTCAGGTAATATTTTCGTGCGTACTGAAAGCCCTGTCTTTTCAACTGCATATTCCTTTGCAGTTTTAATTGCATATTCGACGAAATCTCTGTCGTTAAGCACCGCTTTTTCCCGTTCTTTAAGCTCCTGAATAATATCAGGCTGATTTCTTTTATATTTATGCGAAGCCGCTTCGATAATCATCCCGCCGCCCAGGGTCTGAACAGGTGACAAGTTGCGCAATATGAACCTGTCACGCGGACCTGCTACTATTTTTTCATCCTCATTCAACCTGAGTTGTGCGAAACACTCCTGCCCTGCTGAAATGTTATTGCTTTCCAATAAATATAAGGTGGAAATAACTTCAGAAGTACCCGTATGAAATTTTACTTTTATTCCATTCTTCACCGGACGTTCTACATTGTCAAGAATTCTCAATTTACACAAAAACCATTGCTCCGGCTTATAGTATTCACTAAGCGTAACACAGCAGCCTCTTTTAATGGTTTTATAGTCCCATTGCGGGACATTCAGAGCTGCACACTGACCCACCATAGCAGTATCGCTTTGGCGTTTGTAAACCTGTATGGCTTTTATTCGCCCTTTTGAATTGTGAGGGTACAAGGCAACTTCGTCGCCAACTTTTATCAAACCTGATACAGGTATGCCCGAAACTACTGTGCCGTATCCCTTTACAGAAAACACCCGCTCAACAGGCAATCTGAATATTCCGTCTGTTCGTTTCGGTTCGATAGAATCAACGAGTTGTTGTAATTCCTCATAAAAAGTGCCGAAACCATCACCGGTAATACTCGATACAGGCAGAATAGGAGCATTTTCCAAAAAAGTCCCTTTAAAAAATTCTCTTATTTCAGCAGTAACATTTTCCAGTCTATCCCTACTGACACAGTCAGCTTTAGTAAGAGCTGCTATACCGTGTTTGACACCGAGCAGTGTTATTATATCGAGATGCTCGCGAGTCTGGGGCATCACACCGTCATCAGCGGCGATTACAAAGATTACACCATCTATGCCGCTGGCGCCCGCGACCATTGTTTTTATAAAATTCTCGTGACCCGGCACATCTACAATACCAACTTCAAGCTCTGAAACTGTACATGGCGCAAATCCAAGGTCTATGGACATCCCACGCTCTTTTTCTTCTCTTAAATAATCAGTATCACAACCGGTCAGGCATTTTACCAGCGCAGTCTTACCATGGTCTATATGCCCTGCCGTACCGAGAGTTATGTTTTTTCGTGTAGTCTCCATTTGTTTATTAATCTTCTTCTTTGCGACGAGATAATGTGGCACGGCCATCTTGGCCGTGCATACATGGGCTGGAAGCCCATGCTACGAAGGCATCTATAATAATTTCTTTATCACCATCAAAAAAAGTTCGCGGGTCGAAAAGTACAAGGTCGTTCTGTATGCGTGCAAAAACAGGCGTAGTGTACTGCCGCAGATGTTTAGCAAGCAAATCGGCGGATATTTTTTTCGATGTGTCGCGGGCATCTTGCCCGCGATTCGAGGGCGGGACGCCCTCGACACGATTTCTTTTTTCAAATTTTGAGCTTACCGCCACAAGAGTTGTCGCAAGGTTTTGCGTTGGCAATGAGCCGCTTCCCATTTGTGAAAAACCACTGGTTGTAGTAATTTCCAATTCATCAGTTATTGTCTTCAGCTTCATCGCCAAATCTTCGGCTTCTCTGGCGATTTCTGATGAATTTCGCATAAGCATTTGCAATGTGGGCACTTCTCGGAGTGCTATTGTCTCATCGAGAAACAGCTTCAAAGTAGCTTCAAGAGCCGCCAATGTAAGCTTTCCAACTCGGACGATTCTGGCAAATTGGTTTTTTCTTATAGCTTCTATCAGTTTGGCTTTCCCTAAGATAATACCACCTTGTGATGCCCCTATCAGCTTATCGGCGCTTGAGGTTACAATATCTGCACCCTTGCGAATCGAATCAGCTAATGTAGGCTCAGGCTCAAAGCCAAATTGCGAAAAATCAATCAGCGCCCCTGCCCCGACATCGTCTATCATAACGAGATTATTAGAGTGAGCTATTTCTACAAGCTCATCGAGCGGCACTTCCGAGGAAAAACCCTGAATCTTATAATTGCTCGGATGTACACGCAAAATCGCCGTGGTATTTTCAGTTATCGCGTTTGTATAATCCTTCGCATGTGTTTTATTAGTCGTGCCTACCTCGACGAGCTTTGCCCCGCTGAAAGCCATGACGTCAGGCAGACGGAACGAGCCTCCGATTTCGACAAGCTGTCCCCTGGAAACAATGACTTCCTTATTTTTCGCAATTGTATTTAAAACAATGCTTGTAGCAGCAGCGTTGTTATTGACTACAGTTGCGGCTTCTGCGCCGGTCAACTGTTTCAGCAGACGCTCGATACATTCATCTCTTTTCGAGCGTTTTCCGGTTTCGGTACCAAGCTGCAGGAGTGAATACCCTGATAATTCTTCCTGAATCTGCTTTATAGCGGCAGCGGGGAGAACCGCCCTGCCGAGACCTGTGTGCAGAATGATTCCGGTCGCATTTACAACCTTGCGAAAATAAGGACTAATAGCAGACTGGATAGTTTGTTTCGCCAAAGAAATAATGTTGTTGCGCAGCTTTTTTTCATCTATTTCCGGATTTGAGCCGGTCAGCAGATTTTGTCTGACATTTTCAATTACCTGTCGCAACGAACTGACCACCACTGCCCGACCTGATTGAGCTATATAAACATCCAGCTCAGGTTCTTTTAAGAGTGTATCTACAGAAGGCAGCTTTTGCAGGATATTTTCTACGAACTTATTGTCTTTTGCCATAAGTTACCTCGCAAAGTTAATAAAAATAACTAAGAAATTTTAGGAGATTTTAATGTGATTGAACAAAAAAATCAAAAAAATTGTGCCAAATTATATAGAAATCCCACTTAGCTATTAAAATGAAATCACCAGTTTTTTTATGAGTAGCAACAACCGTATCCCAAAATATCGAAGTAACAGTTCACAAGCTATCGCATCTATCTTGTTACAATCTACCCTTTATTGCTTTTCGCCAGAGATGATATTTTCCGCCTCATTACCAACTCATTGGTGTTGGTCATTGTTCCTCTGAGCCATCTTTGTTAGGCAATTTTGCTCGCCATTGTTCGCTCTGCTCAGGTTTGCTCCAGATTTCGTAAAGCTTAACAAGGACCGCGATGGCGTCTTGGGTAAACGGATGTGCTGGCCCGAACGCGACATTCCTGCCTTGGAAACAGCTTATGGCGAGCGGTTCGGCTTCGTTATAACGACCCTGTTCGATATATAGTGAGGCCAGATCGCCCATCGAGGTCAGCGTGTCCGGATGCTTTTCGCCCAGGACACGGTGCCTGACATCCAGCACCTTGACGAACATTGACTCTGCCTCGTTATATTTATTCTGTTCTCTGTACAGCACACCCAGATCGTTCATAAATTCCAGGACAAATGGATCCTCTTCACCCAACACACGGGCTCGAACCTCTACCGCTTTGACCAGCAGTGGTTCCGCCTCATTGTACCGGCCCTGCCTTGTGCGTAGCACGCCAAGGGCATTCATGTGAGCCGTTGCTTGCCGGTTCTCCTCGCCCTGCATGCGTCGTATATTCTCGAGCGACTCAACCAGCAACGGTTCAGCCTCCTCATATCGGCTCTGCTTTGTGTACAGCCTGCCAAGGCCCCACATGAAGCCCGTCGTATGCAGGTTCTCCTCACCCTGCATGCGGCGGCTGATTCCTAGTGCCTTAACCAGTAGCACATCCGCCTTATCGTATTGCCCCTGATTTACGTACACTTGGCTGAGGTCTTGCATGAGCCACAGCGTCCGATCATGCTCTTCACCGTTGACACGCCGACTTATCTCCAACGCCCTGACGAACAGTGGCTCGGCCTGGTTGTATCGACCCTTCTGGAAGTATTCTGAGCCGAGCTTGCTCATGGAGGAATACAGCGTATCATCGCGATACTCGCCCTTGAGCCGGCGGGAAGTCTCAAGTGCCTTGGCCAACAGCGATTGCCCCTCGTCGTATCGACCCTGCCTTAGATAGAACAAGGCAAGGTCGTGCATTGCGTGCAGGGTGACCTCATGCTTCAGGCCAAGGTGCCTCTGAAGGACTTGGTACGCTTGCTGCAGGTGCGTCTCAGCCTTCTCGTACATATCGAGACCTACGTACATATTCCCCAGCATCAAGTGAGTAGCTGCCGCCATGATAGGTAAGGGTGCACCATAAAAATCTTCCATCGACCGATCAGATGACCTTTCTCTTGATTCCAGTGATTTCAGGTTCTTCGCTAACGTCTCGACGGCATCGCCGACAGTGGCGTCGGCGCCCTTCATGAAGAATCCGCTTTGGAAGTAATCCATGGTAGCATCCAACATCGCCGCATGGAGCTCTGCCCTGGCACACGCGCGAGTCTGGCCGACGGCAAAAATGGTCGAGACCACGATCCCGGCTACAAGCACAACGAGCACTGCTCCAACCGCGGCCACCACCGCTCGGTTCCGTCGCATGAACTTCCTGAGTCGGTACCTTAAGCTCGGTGGACCGGCTGAAACAGGCTTATCTCCAAGGTGCCGCGTGATATCTGCCGCTAATTCATTCGCCGTCTCATATCGCCGAGTACGGTCCTTTTCCAGAGTCTTCATTACAATCCAGTCTAGATCTCCACGGACTAATTTTGACAACGAATCCGGATTAGTATGACGATGCTTTGCAATATCCGGAAGTGTTTCTGCCAACGTGCTTAATTTCGTAGATGGTTTGAGAGGCTCTTTTTCTCTGATAATTCGCTGCATTTCAACATAGCTCGCTTCACGAAGTTCTTGTGCATCAAAAGGTGTAGCTCCAGTCAGAAGCTCATATAATAAAACTCCAAGAGAGTAAATGTCCGTGCGCGTATCGATATCCAGTCCGCTCATCTCCGCCTGCTCAGGGCTCATATACTCCGGTGTGCCAATCATCTGGGCATATCTGGTAAATACAGTTTTCTCGGTCAGACGCTGGCTCGTCGCCTTTGCTATACCAAAATCAATTACTTTTGGTACAGGCTTGCCATCATGAAGTGTAATCATAACATTCGTTGGCTTAATATCACGATGTATAATTCCCTTCTGGTGGGCATGCTGGACAGCCTTGCAGACATCAATAAACAGTTCCAGGCGTTGCTGCGTATTGAGATTGTTTTTATCGCAATATTCAGTGATGGGTATGCCCTTGACCAGTTCCATGACAAAGTATGGCCTACCTGTCTCGGTTGCTCCTGCATCCAGAACCTTTGCAATATTAGGATGGTCCATCATTGCAAGAGCCTGCCGCTCTGCTTCAAATCTGGCAATAACCTGCTTTGTATCCATACCAAGCTTAATGATTTTGAAAGCAACCTTGCGATGGATGGGTTCGGTCTGCTCGGCCATATAGACTACACCAAATCCGCCTTCGCCAATCTTCTCTAAAAGCTTATATCGGCCAATAATCGTACCGGGCACTTCTGCCAAAGGTAACTGGTCTAAAGTTACATCTGCACTAAAAAGTGCCCCATCAAGAAAACTTCCGGCTTCTTCACGAGATTTTAGTAAGGCTTTTATTCGTTCTAATAGAGCCTTGTCATTTCCACATGCTTCTTCTATATAAGCTTTTCTTTCCTCTGGAGTTTTGGAAAGAGCTTCAGTATATATTCTTTCTTCTTTGTTTTGTTCAGCACTCATAATTTGCTCCTTTCATTTTCGCATCATTAGTTAATGCGTAAAACAGGAAAAAAATCCCTCAAAAAAAGCTTTTTTGTGAAAAATTTCATGAAAATCAGCTTTTTTCTTTCTCTTTTGTAATTTCAAGGTGCAGCCATGAGCGAGCATAATCCCAGTATCTTTCAGCAGTAG
>CAYSHS010000197.1:0-6563 GCA_964430845.1 uncultured Pirellulales bacterium
TTTTGTAAAGTAAACCAAATATCGAATCAACCAGAAGTTATTAAAAGAAAAATGCCCGAGCAATATACAATAGAAGAAGCAGCTTTACTTTTTAGAATAATTAATGTGTTGGAAACTGATTATTTTGTAAAAATCGAGGTTGAGTTAGGCAAAATGACACATCAACTGCCTATATTATTAAACCGAAATCAAAATCCACCAGTTATTACTATTGATCCTGATTCATCAAGCTGTGTTGTTCTTCTTGGACTTTACGATACTGATTATAGTGCTTTTGGAAGTATGACAAAGGATTTTGTAAGAAATGTTATTTTTCCTAAAATTCAGCATATTGTGCCAAGCAGCACTAGACAAGGCGCAGAAGCCTTTTTGAAAACTATTCGAGCAAAAAAGGAGTTGTTTGAGTTAGAAACTCGAGATTTGGGTTCGCTTATTGAAATATGGGGAGGATATACTGAAGGACGTATATCACTTACAGAGGCGGCTAAACGATCAAGTGTTATTGCAAGAAAAAGTATTCAGGTTGTTGAAAAAGCTACGTCTCAAACTGTTAAAGACGTTATACCAGATGTAATAGAAAATGAAAAAGTAATCTACTCGAATACCGACCAATCAGTCTATTTTGAACCCACACCGGCTATCAACAGAAGAGAAATCACTTCTGATGCGAAGCTTTTAACTATACCAGATGAAGACTTGCCTCTAAAAGGTTATCATTGTTTTTTAGCATTATCAGATAAAGTTCGTGAAGAAAAAGGTGATTTTTTTATCCAACCTCATACTACATCAGTTGTTTGGGGTGGACAAAAGGTACTTTTTATATTTCAACACCATTCGGGTCGATTTGGACTTTATTACGACATACAAACGATGGATGCTGTAGCTACAGATTCAGGAGGTAGAATTTTCCAAACGTGTACTATATTATTAAAAAACAAAATTTTTATACCTATTCCCAAAGAAATTCAATTTGAGTTTATTCCTGGCGAGAATGAAAAAAAGCGTTTTGAAGTGAGATGTGATATTCTATATACTTCTGATAAAAAGGAATAATTTTAGTAGGCCCCTCGGACTTGATTCTTGCCATCCTTTGTGGGACCAACTTTTTTAAATATCTGCAATATTCTGTGTTCGTCTGCGAATAATAAAAAGTGAATTGTGGTTTGTGAATTGTGGTTTGGAAAATATGAAATTGACTTACAAACAAATAACAGGCTGGCTGCTATTATTTATATTTGCGGCTGCGGTCTTTTTCGACATTATGGCTTTTGGGAAACGTATATATTATGATTCGCTATCCAAAGTCATGGAAAAAGGGGAAAATTGATTGAAGATTGCTGCACTTCGTTCGCAATGACGTTCTCTGAGTTCTCGGTGGTCTCTGTGGCTATAAATATTTATTATTCGCTTATGTCGAGTATGCTCATGAAGGCTTCCTGGGGGATTTGTACGTTGCCTATGTTCTTCATTCTTTTTTTTCCTTCCTTTTGTTTTTTTAGCACTTTCATTTTCCGGGTGACGTCGCCGCCGTAAAGTTTGGCTGTTACGTCTTTTCTGAAAGCTTTTATGGTCTCGCGTGCGATTATTTTGCCCCCGATAGCGACCTGGAGGGGAATTTCAAACTGGTGGCGAGGAATGGTTTTTCTCAGCTTTACAATCAGCTTTCTTCCTCTCGGCTCAGCGTTGTCACGATGTACAATCAGGGACAGTGCATCGACTGGATTGCCATTAATCAGGATGTCTATTTTAACGAGGTTGCTCTTTTCGAAGCCGATGAATTCGTAGTCCATGGTAGCATAGCCGTGACTGATACTTTTCAGCAGGTCGTAGAAATCATACACGATTTCAGCTAACGGCGCCCTGTATTCCATTATTACTCGTGTCGAGCTGAGGTAGTCTGTTTTTAGTAGCTTGCAGCGGCGTTCTTCCGCCAGTTTCATTATGCCTCCGATTGTATCGGTTCCGGTAATAATTTCCAGCCGCACAAAAGGCTCGCGAAGCTCCTCGATACGAGTGCGGTCGGGAAGCTGGCTTGGCGAATCAATGCGAGTGACTTTGCCGTCACTTGTTACGACTTCGTAGCTTACGCTCGGTGCGGTCTGCACTACGTCGATATCATTTTCTCGTTCGAGTCTTTCCTGGATGATTTCCATGTGTAGCAGACCGAGAAAGCCGCACCTGAAACCAAAACCGAGAGCAGGCGAGTTTTGCGGCACAAACGAGAAGCTCGCATCGTTGAGTGCGAGCTTGTCGAACGCGGCACGGAGCCTGGGGTAATCTGTGTTATTGCCCGGGTAGAAGTCTGAGAATACCATTTGCAAAGGCGGCTTGTATTTTTCCAGTGCTTTTTGAGCAGGCGCTGCATCGTCGGTAATGGTATCGCCAACAGTGACATCGCCAAGCTGCTTGATATTTCCGATTACATAACCCACTTCGCCTGTACCCAATTCGCCTGTCGGTTTCATTTTGGGACAGAATTTGCCAATCTCGTTGAGGATGTATGTGCGGCCTGTGCCCATCAGGCGGATTTTCTGCTTGAGCCTGAGCTTGCCTGAAAAGACGCGCACATAACAAATCACTCCCCTGTACTCATCGAAGTGACTATCGAAAATAAGAGCCTGCGTCTTTTCGCCGGAGAGGTCCTTCGGCGCAGGCAGCAAGGCACAAATCGCATCGAGGACTTCTTTGACACCTTTACCTGTCTTGGCACTTATAAGAAAACATTCGTTTTTTTTCACACCCAAAACATGCTCGATTTCATCTCCCACGACATCAGGCTGTGCGGCAGGCAAATCCACTTTATTTATAACACCCATCAGCTCAGCGCCGCTTTCTACTGCCAGGTACGCATTTGCTACAGTCTGGGCCTGCACACCCTGGGTTGCATCTACCACGAGCAAAGCTCCTTCACAAGCTGCCAGCGCCCTGGATACTTCATAATGGAAGTCAACGTGGCCTGGTGTGTCGATAAGATTGAGCATATAACTATGGCCTTCGTATTCGTAGCTCATTGTTACGGCGGAAGCCTTGATTGTTATGCCGCGTTCGCGCTCGAGGTCCATGTCGTCGAGCAGTTGCTCCTGGGCTTCGCGTGCTGTTATTGTGCCTGTTATTTCCAGCATGCGGTCGGCCAATGTGCTTTTGCCATGGTCGATATGTGCTACAATCGAAAAGTTCCTGATGTAACGAGGGTCCATAAATTATTGTTCCTGTGTGTATTTCAAATATTTCTACAATCCCGCGAAATCACATAAAACGTAATCAGCGACAGGCAATGCCTTGCTTGTAAGAAATATATGGTCATTTTCAATATTTAATAATCCCTGTTCACAATGTTTCCGAATAGGTTCTGCGAAAAGCAGGTAAGGGTCCTGTCCTGTAAACTGTTTAAATTTGTTAATATCAATACCATATCTTGTACGAAGATTCAATACTGCTGTTTCGCAAATCCGGTCCTTATTGCTGATTGAAACGGACTCCTCTACAGGACTTTGGCCTGATTCTATACAATTCACATACGTATTAATGTCGGAAAAGTTCCGCTTTCTGCAACTTCCTGTCGAAGATGACGCTGATGGTCCAATTCCAATATATGGGAGATTTTGCCAGCAGTCCATGTTGTGCTGACATTCATAACCAGGCTTTGCAAAATTGGATATTTCATAGTGTTCATAACCTGCTTTAGCGAGCATTTCGATGGCCTGCTCATACATTGCTCTGTCTGTGGATTCGTCTATTACAGAGTATTTGCCCTGTGCGATAGCTTGAGCCAAAGGCGTTCCTGGTTCTATAGTCAGGGAATAAGCTGAAATATGTTCCGGGTTCAGAGCTATCGCATAGTCCAGACTTGTCTGCCAGGTTTTTTGTGTTGAGCTGCAAATTGCAAAGATCAGGTCGAGAGAAATGTTTTTAAATCCGGCTTTCCCTGCCAGATGTACAGCCGTTCTAATTGACTGACAGTTATGAGCGCGTCCCAGGCATTTCAACTCCTTGTCATCGAAGGATTGAGCGCCAATTGAAATGCGATTTACGCCGAACTCGCGCAAATGTTCGAGCATATCAGAAGTTACCTGGCCCGGATTACATTCGACTGTAAATTCGACGAAGTCCGGACATCTGTTTATTATCGCCTTAACAAGGTCTTCCAATTCTGATAAAGGCAAACAGGATGGAGAGCCGCCGCCAATGTAAACTGTGCGAGCTGAGCGAGTGTCAGTTTGCGATAGCTCCCTGAGCATTGCCTGCATCAGACGATGAGTATCGTGCGAACTTACAAGCACAGAATAAAAATTGCAGTATGCGCACTTGCTCGTGCAGAACGGGATATGCACATAAAGTCCTGAAATGTTTTGATCTGCAACAACCATCGTGCTAACGTCGGACTGAGAAGGTATAACCGTATTTCCAGCCTTTGCCTTTTTTATCCTGCTCGCATCCCTGGGCATACATTCTCTTTTCCCATTGCCTTGCGGATGACTCGGAAGTAAATTGCTGCATTACTTTGAAATCGACAGGGTTTCCGTGTTCGGCTTTTATTTTTTTCGGCTCATCAGTAAGTCCTGCATATCTCATAAACATTCATCCTTTCCCTTATTTTTTCAGTTATTGAAATTAACATTTATTCAGACTTATCTGCGTTTTACAGATTTCCTGCGCCGCCTGCGTGCGGGATGAAGCTTCCTGCCAACAGTATGACCTGAGCTTACATGACGCATTGATTTTGATTTTTCTACAGGCAGCGGCTCTAAAAAATCAGATTTTATATAGGCAAAACCTTCGCATTTTTCCGTTTTTAATTCGCTTCCTATGAAATTCTCGATTTTGCGGAGATACTTCTGCTCATCATAAGAGACAAAAGTAATTGCATCACCCAGAGCAGTTGCGCGTCCGGTACGACCAATGCGATGAATATAGTCTTCAGGAAATGCAGGCACGTCGAAGTTAATTACATGCGAAATTCCCTCGATATTGATTCCGCGAGCGGCAATATCGGTTGCAACCAGCACCTGGTACCTGCCTCTTTTGAAACCTTCCATTGCCTGCAAACGCTGATTCTGAGTGCGGTCGGAGTGAATGGCCACCGAAACAATACCGGCCTTCTTGAGACGCCTGTTGATTTTATCCGCGCCATGCCTGGTCCGGGAAAATACCAGCACGCTGTACATCTGCGAGTTATTCAGCATATATAGCAGAAGGTCCATTTTCTGCTCCTTGCGAACCGGATAGATATGCTGCGTTATTGTCTCGATGGGATTTCGCGGCTTGCCTATCTGGAACATTTGCGGGGACTTTAGCATATCAGCGGACAGGGATTTTACCTCCTGTGAAATAGTAGCTGAAAAAAGCATTGTCTGGCGTTTTGTCGGCAGGCTGCTCACAATTCTTCGAACATCATTGATGAAACCCATATCCAGCATCCGGTCGGCTTCATCAAGCACGAGCACTTCGATATGTTTGAAATCTATCGAGCGGCGATTCATATGGTCCATCAAACGTCCCGGCGTAGCTACAACGATATCAACGCCATGTTTGAGGGTGTTAAGCTGTCCAGAGATATTGACACCTCCGTAAACCGCAAGAGTGCGAACATTCGCGAATCGGCCGTAACCTTGTATTGATTTTTCGACCTGCAGCGCCAGCTCTCGTGTTGGTGTGAGTATGAGCGCCCGCGTAACTCGATGTTTCGATGTGGATTCGTGGCCGAGCCTGTCCAGAATCGGCAATACAAAAGCCGCTGTTTTACCGGTTCCCGTTTGTGCACAGCCAATAATATCTTTGCCTTCGATTGCGGCCGGAATAACCTGTGATTGAATTTCCGTTGGAGCTGTGTAACCTGTTGCGAGAATACCACGAACTAACGGGTCTGAAAGACCAAATTTTGTAAATGACATAAAAAATCCTAAAAAATTATATTCAAACTGACTCAAACACTGAATATTTATCTAAAAAACCTTGTTTGAGCCTCTATTTTAAAGCTGAACTTTCGCGTAAATGGGAAAAAGTTGACTTTGGAAAGAAAAAACAATTATTCCTTTTAATAGATTTATGATGGCTATTATAAATGCCTGTACTTAAATTGCAAACATAATATTCTCAAGTTAAGACGGACCATAAAACAATCGCTGATTTTCATCACAGAGTAGCAAGAAACGAAAAAAACTAAACCCTAAACGCTGTACGCTGCACGCTATTTTTTAAAATCCTAGATTTTCCTCAATTTAAATGATATTCTGACGTTACTCGCTTACCCCGCAAAAAAAGATGTGTCAAGAAGTTTTATCTAAAGTATTGCCGGTAAGAACCTCATAATCTATGGGAAAGCCTTCCGGCGTAACTACAAGAGCTATTACAACCTGCCTGCAATCGGAGCGTTTATTCCGGCTGTAGCCGAACTTCTCCTTGGGATTCTGCCGGCAAAGACCCTCGAAATATGTGCTGGTAAGATCATATAGAAGAACATCGAATTCTATGCCGAACATATCCTCCCACCTGTTTCCACAGAAGGCAGGCCGAACGAGCGGGGCCGGCGCAGTTTCATCTTAGAGAGCTTCACCTGTATCAAA